>CAINEZ010000242.1 GCA_903847905.1 uncultured Bacteroidota bacterium | reverse complement strand
GTTAATACTCTTCTTTTATATTGAGGTTTTGGACCAAAGTTCAATAGCAAGCCTACTTCAATATTTGTTGCTTTTAAATAGTTCACAAGCTGAACTTCATGTTCAGGTATTATACACTCAACAGCTTTTAATTCAATTATTACTTTTTCTTCCACAATAATATCTGCAAAATAATCACCAACGATTTTATTTTTATATTCAACTTTAACAGGAGTTTGATTATCTGCTTTAAGTCCTAATAGTTCCAATTCATATAACATAGCCCTTTCATAAACTTTTTCAAGGAAACCATATCCAAGTTCATTGTAAACGTTGTAAAAGGCTTTAATTATTTTACCTGTAATTTCTTCGTGTAATAATATTTTTTTCATAATAAATATTTTTGGCGCTAATTTACACCAATTTTATTAGACGCGGATCAACGCGGATTTTACTTTTTTTCAGACGCGGATTTACGCAGATAAAAACTGATTTATCCGTGTCTTTCAGCGTTCATCAGCGTCTATTTTTATCCGCTTCATCAGCGTCTTAATTCCCCAATTCCAATTGATTCTTCACTAAATTATAATATTCGCCTTTTAATGCTGTAAGATCGTTATGTGTTCCCATTTCCACTATTTTCCCTTTATCCAATACCACAATATTATCGGCATTTTTAACTGTGCTAAGCCTGTGAGCAACAACTACAACAGTCTTTCCGTTGAAAAATTTTTCCAGATTATTCATGATCACTAATTCGTTGTTTGCATCAAGCGCATTAGTGGCTTCATCAAAGAAAATATATTCAGGGTCTTTATAAACAGCCCGCGCAATAAGGATTCGTTGTTTTTGTCCCTGACTTAATCCATGTCCGTCGGAACCAATTTTTGTATTGTAACCCAAAGGCAACGACTCCACAAACTCTTGTATATTCGCCATTTTCACGGCATGAAGCAATTTTTGTTTATCAATAATATCTTCACTTAATCCTATATTTTTTGCAATAGAATCGGAAAAAATAAATCCATCCTGCATTACTGCTCCGCATTTTTGCCTCCACATTTTTGCGCTGAAATTTTCAAGTTTTATATCGCCAATTCTTATCTCGCCTTTTATTGGCGGATAAAATCCTAACAATAATTTTACCAGCGTAGTTTTACCGCTGCCGCTCATACCAACAATTGCAGTGATTTTTCCTTCGGGAATTTTTAAATCAACATTTTCCAAAACCATTTCAGAATGTGGTCCTTCGTATTGAAAACAAAGCTTATCAATATTGATGCTTTTATTTTCGGGAATAATTGTAATTTTTGCATCGTCAGGATTTTCTTCATCTTCCTTATTGTGAATTTCGCCAAGTCGTTCAAGGCTTATCTTGGCATCCTGCGCTGCCTGAATAAAACTTATCATTTGCTCAATGGGACTGTTTAACTGACCGATTATATATTGTACAGCCAGCATCATACCCAGCGTAATACTCCCGTCAATCACGGCTTTTGCAGCGATAAAAGAAATTACAATATTTTTTGTTTCGTTTATAAACACCGAACCCGCCTGTTGCCATTGTGTTAGCGCAAGTCCTTTAATATTTACACGGAATAATCGAGCTTGTATATGTTCCCAATCCCAGCGTTTCTGCTTTTCGCAGTTGTTGAGTTTTATTTCCTGCATACCGGTAATAAGCTGAATAACGTTGCTCTGGTTGTCGCTCATTTGCGCAAAACGTTTGAAATTCAGTTCGCGTCTTCTCTTCATAAACATCCATATCCACAGGGAATACAAAATACTGCCCACCAAGAAAACAGCAAATATTGTTAAGTTATACATGGCAAGCACCACACTAAAAATTACCAAGTTCACCATCGAAAATAAAATACTTAGCGTTGAAGAAGTAAGAAAAGATTCAATGAGTTGGTTGTCGCTTATGCGTTGCAGCAAATCGCCTATCATTTTTGTGTCGAAAAAACGAATAGGTAATTTCATCAGTTTTGTAAGGAAATCGGAAATAAGCGAAATATTTATTCTTGTGCCGAGATGCAGCAATATCCAGCCACGTATAAATTCCACCGTTGCGCGACTGAAGAAAAGCATGAGTTGCGCAAGCAATACAAGATAAACAAAACCTATATTTTGATTGCTGATACCCACATCCACAACCGACTGAGTGAGGAAAGGAAATATCAGTTGTAATAAACTGCCAAGTAATAATCCAAGAAATAGTTGAGCAATAAATTTTTTATACGGTCTCAGATAAGAGAAAAGAAAACGGAAACCCGATTTATTAAGTTTTTCATCCGCCTGAGTGTAAAAATCGGGAGTAGGTTCAATAAGTAAGGCAATTCCTTTATCTTCATTATCTGTTTTAGTGCTAAGCCAGCAATCAAGAAATTCTTTTTCGGTGTATTTTATTAAGCCGTGTGCGGGGTCGGCAACAAAAACCTCATTATTCTTTATTTTATATACTACTACAAAATGTCTTTGTTTCCAATGGACAATACAAGGCAGTGGGGCTTCCTCGCAAAGTTTTTTAAAATCTATGCGAACACCTATGGTGTGAAGCCCAATATTTTCAGCAGCATCGCTTATTCCCAACAAAGAAACTCCTTCGCGGGTAATAAAACATTTTTCCCTTAACGCCTGCAATGAATATGTTTTGCCATAATGCCTGGCTATCATGCGGAGGCAACTTGGTCCACAATCCATTGCGTCGAGTTGTTTATAAAAAGGGAAAGACATTAATTGATTTTAAATTTGTGATTTGCTGAATTGAGATTTAAGAATTTGATTTTCAAATATAGGAACTTATTTTTTAATTTGTTGTTTTGGTTTTGCACGGGCAATTTCCGATTCGTAATATTTTAAAAGAAAAGTATAAATGACCAATTCATGTATGCGTTGTTTTGATTTGAATAGACGATTGCATAGCATGTGTATATAGCTTCCCAATAAATCATTTAATGGGACTTGCAAGTTAGTAGTATTTTTTAATTCAATGATTTCATTTACTATCGGTTTTAGTTTATTCGATTTTTCATTTAAAAATTCAAATAATGGCGACATTTCGTTTGTTTCATCTTTAGTTTTATCCATTACCTCATTTATCAATGGCCGTTCTTTGCGATACTTCTGACCAACATTAGCCTTTGCATCTTTATTCATATTGAATTCTTTGTTGAAATTTTCAGAAAGTATTTGCATCAATTCTTTTTTCTGCATCATGTCATATTGAAAATCATCAAGCAGTGTATCTATTGCGCGCATTCCAAATAGCCAACGATATGTTTCTCCCTGATCGCCTTCAATCATGTCAAGCATGTTTACGATCATGCAACTATCGTAAAAAAATAATGATTCTGCCAATTCAATAGTATTTGCTCCATATCTTTCAATTTCTCTTTGATAAGTATCTGTCTGCACTTTCCATGTCAGGTTCATATTAATAAAGTCGGAATTATATTTATGTAATTTAGCAATTACCGATGAATAATAATTTTCTTTATTTCCATGAAACCTAATTCTTATATGCGGTTTGGGATCAGAATAACGAATAAAAAACCATTTGTCAATAATTTGTTCTTGTAATAATTCTTCTGTTAATGGTTTAATAATACTTGTAAGAAAAAGATCGGAAGTTTTAAAACCCATATAAAACTTAAAGTAAAGCCACTGGTCACCTGTAGTAAAAGTACGTTGGATATTTATTTCCGTATTTTTGTTTTCTGTTTCTTTTTGTTGTTCTTGAATTTCCGGTTGTTTTGTTTCTTTAATTTTGTAAAAAGGAATAATAACCTGATTGGCAAAACTACCTTCATCACTTTTAACGACGGCTGTTTCGGGATCGAAAATAAATTCGATTAATTTAATTGAAGTTCGTTTCTTTATTGCATCAATAAAGGTTTTTACACAAAGAATATTTTCAAGGTCAATCACTAATTCATTATCACCGTCTGCAAGTGCGATGTATCTGGGTATTTTAAATTTATCCCGCCATTCTTTAATTAGATCAGTAAGCGTACCTTCTTCATATTTAAGTAATTTTTCGAAATCGTCTTTTTGTAAATTCCATTGCGCTAAAGAAAGAATTACATTTTGATAGCAAACACGCGGCAGAAAAGCAAATTCGTTTTGCAATACACCCCAACTAAAACCCACGCCACCTCTGGCGTTTTGAATCTGTAAATCGCAAAGAAAATGATAAATAGGTAAAGAATTAAAGGAATAGTTATGAGCTGTTGATAAACGCGAAACAACCTCTTTATTCAATCGTTTTGAGCGTAAAAATATTTTGTTGCCACTTAAGGAAATCATCAAATCATTCAAATGTAATTGATATTCTTTTTTTACTTGCGCTTTTGCTAAATATGGTATTTCGTAATCGTGCAGAACAGGGTGTAACAAAACATTACCTGTACGAGATTCAGGTAAATGAATTATTTCAGCATAGATAACATCCGGATTTAGTAAATTTTCTTTTTTAGTGATTTCTTTCGTCATTTGATAAATGGCATCATCCGAATGACAGAACCTTCCTAATAAATTCGCTGCGCTTGAACCACCGGCAGAAGAAATACAAACTTTATCATGATATAATTGCACCATTGTTGCTAAAGTGTCCGGCAAATCATCATAATTATTTTTAAAAGATTCAAGTTCTTTATCCGTGAATATTACTTCGGAAGTACCGGCTTTATGCGCTTCAAGATATTTTTTTAATAAAAATGATTGAATGGTATTCCATTGTATCTCTGCATTTCCATTGCTTGTGTATGGAGTAACAACATTATCGACCAATGGAGCTATATCGCCCAATCCCACTGTACTCTGAACATAACCGATACCAGTTTCGGTGTCGAGTGCTTCTACCAATGAAATTTCTTTGTCTTCGTAACGTTCGTAAAACGCATCCCTGAATTGGGTGAGATTTGTTTTTGTTTGTAATGAAGAAAATTTATTCATCACTGCAATGGCTTTTAACACATCATTAGTGAAAGACTTATCAAGGGTGTATGTTTTTGCCGGTTTCAACATATCGGTTTGAAACAGCAGGTTTAACTCATATTCTGTTTCAAGTTTTTTTAAATTTCCAGCTATTGTAAGATATTGTTTAACATCAATCCCTAATGGACTGTTATCAATGTTTTCAATAAAATATTTTTTATCTCGTCAATTCCTTCAATTTTCCCGAGTCCCTGTAATAGTTGTTCGAGAAATTCATGTCCTGTAATGGCAGGTTCCAGTTCACTTACTAAAAGCTGGCTTGAAATAAGTTCGTTAATAAATTCGGTTGCTTCATCAAAATTTATTTCGTCATCAACAAGCAATTCAGCAAGGGCTTTTATGTCAGAGCCATTTTCTGCTGTTTTTAATATTGCTTGTATATATTCCGAATCATCAATTGCAACGAGGTGATGAATTCTTCTCTTTTCGATATAACGATACTCAACATAACGAAGTTGCTTACCATATTTATAAATACTGCTGTTTGGAAAAAATTTAAGTTTTTCTTTAATGATTGGATTGTTTGACAAATTTTGCGCTAATGCGCATAGGTAGTGCATATCTAGACGGGTATGGCTTTTATAGGTTGATTGCGGTTGAAGTAAAAATTCTTTATTTACATTTTGCTCTTCATTATTTTCAACCCATTCACCAACTGTGCAACCTGCAAATAATCCAAAAGGAGTGCAACGTGTGGACATGCGAAGTAAATAACGCATCAGTGAATAAACAATGTGTCTTTCTTCCTTTTTTTCTTTAATTTCATTATTGAGCCATTTTACACATTCGCTATGCAATATAGGCGAAGCAAGAAAAATAGCTTCACCAATAACGGGGTTTTGGAATAATGATTTTAAATTTTCCTCAGTAAAAGATTCCAGTGTTTGCAAGGGGAAAAGAGGTGTGCGGAAAAGAAAATTATTGAAAGGCTGATATTGTTTTTTAATATCTTCTATCATATTTAAAAATTGGAATCTTCTTATTAATTGAAATTTTTTCTATATTACTTCCCAATTTTCATTCCTCTACCCAAATCTTTAGTTCCTCTATCACCCTGACGGAATTTATATTGTAATGTTAGGAAATATGTAGGCTTGTAAGAACTTGAATTTTCAGATGTTTTTTGAGTAATCCCGCCATAATTGTAATAACTTCCATGTTTTACCAAATCATCGAAAATATTGTTAACGCCTAATGTTAATAATAATTTATTTTCAAAAAATTTATGCGTTAAACTTAATGACGAATTGATATAATCGAATTTATATCCTTCAAATGTTATTTCGCGACTGAAATAATTTATATAAAAAGTACCTGAAGTTTTATCGCTGAGAATAATATCAGTGCTGAATTTAAAATTATAGCCAAAATCCTTTTTCTTTAAATCTGTTCCATTTAAATCAGAGGCGTTAATATAAGTATGATTAACAGAAGATGAAAAATTCAAATCGTATTTTTCTTTAATCGATATCCACGAAGACAGTTCAATTCCCACACTGCTGTTGTGAGCAATGTTTTCGGGCACGTTAATAGTAATAACATCGGTAACAGGAATAATTAAATATGAAATATCATTATTGGTTATGCTGTAAAATATATCTGTATTGATATTCCATATTTCTTTATTGTATGAATATCCAAGATAGAAATTATTGTATGCTGTCGGTTTTAATTTGGAATTCCCGACTGACCAATTGCGCGGATTTTCCTTATCAATAAAATCGCATAATTGATTATACCAAAGCGATTGAATGCTTTTAGAATATGTGAATTTTATTTCCTGCAAGCTATCTGGCGAAAATACTATTGTTGCAGAAGGCAACAATTTAAGAAAATCCTTATTTACATTAAGTAGCGTATCTTCTGAATAAATAGTATATCTTGTAAATCTGACAACATTTTTATCATATTCAGCAGAAATTCCTGCATCGAATTTCCATTTCTTAACAGTGGTGCCAATTCTCCAATATGCAGTTTGCTCTTGAACTATGCTTTTTGTATAGCTTGTTAAGGGAAAATAAACAATTTCATTTTGGCTGTAGATATTATTTGTGTGTCCTTTAAATTGAAACCATCCATTCCATCCGCAATTCCAACGCGTTTTTGAATTAATCGGGTGATTGTGAAACATTCCGCCATATAATCCAAATTGCGCCCAATCCCAATCGGTTTTATAATTATATGCGCTATCAATTGGTATGCTTGAAATATACTGGTAATTATAAGTGTTAAAAGTTATATTATCACTTCCCTGATCTTGTAGCCCCCCATAAATAGATATTTCCTTGCCTATAGAATCAATGTTATGATAAAAAGAAGCATTAAGCCATTTGCTTAAATTATGAAAATCACATTTTGAAATTACATTATACTTATCATATACCGAATTAGTGATATTATTGTTTTGATCAGAATAATTCTCAGCCGGATATTTCCCTTTGTTTTTATAAAACCCGCCTGACAGGCGAAACCTGGTTTTTGGGTTAGGCGAAATTCTCAGTCCTCCGTAATCCCATATATCATCAGAAATACTTTTATTGTTTGTTTCATTGGTTAATAAATAGTTGCTCGAATTATAATTTAATGTTCCTTCTGTTGTGCTATTGCTATATGAATTAAGGTGATTGTAATTAAAATTATTAAAGAACAAAACTTTTTTTATTTTATAATTCATATTTAAATAATCTTTGCTTTCATTCAAATCTTTAAACGATGTAGTATTGTTATCAACTTGAGCAAGACCGCTAAATCCATCGGTTGCAAGATTTTTCATTTTAATGTTTATAATGCCGCCTTTACCAGCGCCACTGCGAAGCGAAGCATCAATCAACTCAATTTTTAAAACACTTGCGACAGGAATCATTTCGGTTTTGGGATAAACATATTCGGCAGGCTGGTCATCAACATATATGGTGGCGGGAGCTCCTTTGTATTTTACATTTTCATTTTGTTCTACCGTAACTCCCGGTAAAGTCCGAAGTAAATCGAAAATATTTTTAGCCGAAGTTGTTTTTGCTGTGCTTATATTAAACACTTTCCTGTCGAACTTTTGTTCCATATACTTGGTTTTCCCAACGATGGTAGCTTCCTTTATCTGACTTACATAGGGCTGAAGAAATATTTTTTCAATGTTTATTTTCGGATTACTTGTGTAGTTTATTTCAATTTTTTTATCAGCATACCCCAAGTATTTAATGAGCAAATACAATCCTTTCTGATAAGTTAATTTTTTTATTTTAAACTCACCATTTTCATTTGATAATGCTCCTCCAATTATAGAATCAGCAATATTCTTGATTATAATATTTCCATAAGGCAAGGCTTGTTTTGTAGTGGAATCAGCAATGGTTCCTGTAATATCTATGGTTTGCGAATTGACAAAACCACGTATTAAAATAAAAAATACGATAAATATTTTTTTTTTCATATAATAAGAAACATTAAAAATTTATTTAAGTGATGAACTTCACGATAATAATAAACATTCGTCCCAGTCAATGTGCTTTTCTGAAAGAGAATTAAGTAACGATAAACATATCCCTGAAACACCTTCTAATAAGCAATATTCATTTCTCCAACCACCATGTATTGATGGGAACCATGCTTTGTAACCTGCTAGCCCGTCATCGAATTTTGCATTTTTTAAAGTTATATCAATCCAAAAATCACGTGCATTTTTATAAATATCTTTATTTGTGTTATAATACATTCGGTTATAAATTTGAGCTATACCAGATGATCCATGACATAATCCTGCATCAATTACAAATTCTGATTTCAAATCCTTTCTTTTGGTTGAAAATTCTAATATTTCAACAGATAACTTTTCCAAATTTTCATTGCCAGTAGCGAGTGAGGCTTGATATAAAGAAATAGATATACCTAAATCGCCATAACACCAGGCCATTCTGCTTTTAGTTTTATTGAAATTTTCATATACAGCATCGGGGAAATAACAATTATTTACATTGGCGTCCTTATGAATATTACTTATAAGAAAATTTATTGAGCCGACAAGCATTCTTTTTGCTTTTTTTTCATTAATTCCTAATTTTAATATTTTGCTTAAAATAGAAATTATTGATGCAATTCCATGTGACAGCCCTAAGTTATATCCTTTTATACCTTTTGCAAAATCAATTACT
>CAINEZ010000241.1 GCA_903847905.1 uncultured Bacteroidota bacterium | reverse complement strand
CCCCACATCAGTTTATTTCTAATTGTCGAAAAGAATTTTTCATTTTCCAATTTAACTAGATTTACTTTGAAATCAGCTTTTTTAATATGAAGTTCAAAGGAATTGTCAATAGTTTGAGTTCTTGAATCAAGGCTTACCAAAAAACGCCTATTCCGGCTTTCTGTAACATTAAGCTTTATAGAATATCTGTCGGAAATAACAATAGGGCGAACTGTTAAATTATGAGATGCTATAGGTGTAATAATAAAATTCTCGGATTCCGGAGTAACTATGGGCCCTCCGCAGCTAAGAGAATATGCAGTAGAGCCGGTTGGTGTAGCCACAATCAAACCATCAGCAAAATATGAATTAAGGAATTCGTCATTTACAAATGTATTTATTGTGATCATTGAGGAGGTATCTTTTTTCATTACTGTTAGTTCGTTCAGAGCAAAATTCAAATCTCCGAAAAGAGAGTTACTGGTTTCTAATTTAAGCAAAGTGCGTTTTTCAAGAAAGTACTTTTTTGAAAAAATCGCATCTATTGCTTCGAAAACTTCTTCTTTTGATATACTTGAAAGAAAACCAAGCCTTCCTGTATTTACTCCAATTATAGGAATACCTGAATCTCTCACTAATGTTATCGTATTCAGAAGTGTGCCATCGCCCCCGATACTTATAAGGAAGTCTGGTTTGCCTTGTATTTCATCATAACTGTTAAAGGTATTAAAAGTACCGGAGAAGACAACTTTCTTGTTAAGGAAACGTGCAAATGGTTCAAATATTTGAAGACAACAATTTTTTTCTTCTAGTTTTTTAACTAATTGCTTGATACAACTATCAAAGCCTTCGGAAAAAGATTTACCATATAAAACAATATTCATATTTGTTTTTTTGGGTTATTGTTAATCAAGTATAATTAGTTCTTTGTGATTCCGATAGCTATCGGAATTCTTTGTGCGCTTTGTGGTTATTTTTTACCACTAAGAACACAAAGGGTTTCACAAAGTTCACAAAGATAAAAACGGATTACCACTATACCAAATTTACAATACTATTTGTTTTAACAATGCCAAATTACATTTTTTTAAATTGGAGCAATAAAATGCAGAAAAAAACCACTTTCGCCCATTTTATTTATTGAGTATTCTAAACGAAATACTTTATCATAATAAGTAACAAAATCCAAACCAATACCGGTACCAAATAGAGCCGTATTAGATAAATAATTGTTTCCTGCCAAATGCTTATCATCATCAATATATGCTGCATCTGCCAATAAATTCACATAAACTGAATAATAAAACATGCTGAACTTTTTTGACGGTATAAAATTAATTTTTTTCACCCTTGTAGGTATTAGTTCGAACTTAAGGTTTGATTTCAAAATTACAAAGTTTTGCCCTGGAACAACATAATATTCATAAGATCTTACAAAGTCGTTACCAAACCCAAGGCCTCTTTCAATAAAATATGGCTGATTTCTGCTTGTTGATAATTTTGCATTGATGCCACTTGCAAAATACCATCTGTTATGAAGTTGCCAGAATTTTCTTACCGATGTATGCATAAAAGCTATATCGATTTTTTCTTTTTCTAATATTCCGAATCCGAGCTTTTCAAGTTCCAGATCAAAATAATATCCTTTTAATGGATACGCTTTTAAATCGCGATGATCACTTTTGAATAAATAATAAAAAGTGAAATATTGAACATGTTTCTGAGATGCGAAATTTGAATTTGATCTCAGCAATGTATCTGCAAACAGGTAATCATTATAATTTATTTGAAATGTGTGCATATTAAAAATATTCTTCCTGTATGTAATATTAAAAGTGCTGAAAATGTTTTGCTGAACGTAATTTTCTTTATTTCTTAAAAAAACCTGTTTATTTGTTGAGTCCTTATATGGAATTTCATGATTTCCCGAAAAACCACCCGATATTCCAATACCAATAGTTTTTCTTTTATTAATATATGGGATCTTATAAGAAAGTCCATAAGTTTCATCGTATCCCATTCGTAACATTAAAACTAACGATTCTTTTCTTCCCCTGAAATTATCCCAATTCAGATATAATCCATAATCTGCTTTAGAAAAATCTTTTGTTTCCCACCAAACATTAAAATTTCTATCGGAAAGTTGGAAGAATGGCATTGGCCAAATATACCAGCGTTCAATTACACTAACAAAAATATTTATTTTATTAGAATCAATAAGAGAAGAGTCAATTGTAACAAAATTAAATAATGAAGTGTTCAACAGGTTTTTTCTCGATTGTTCAAGAATCTGGTCAAAACTGGCAATACTAATTTTATCACTTTCATGAAATAAAAGTTCTCTATAAATGATCTGTGATTTAGTAATTTTATTTCCTGAAAGAATGATTTTATTTACAGTCAGTGAATCAGTCTTGTTTTGTTGATTATCAACGTAACCAAAGGTATTATAAATTTCAGGAAATTCAGACGGAACTCCGGTTGAAGCAATCGCCTCAAAGCTGAGGAAAAGCAAAAAAAAAGTAAAGATATTTGAAAACATTTACTCAGATATTCAGGTAATTCATAAGTGAATCGAATCGTTCTTTTATAACGTCATTATCTTCTTCCTCGGAATAAGATGCGGTTACCCGATAGTTGTACCTGTAAAAAGTTTGAAGAACAGGGCGTATATCAATTTTATTAAGCTTTATGGATATTTCAAGTCTTGTTGAATCGGGGAATGAAGTAACATATAAACCAAGAACTTTTGCATCATTAGACTCAATAATCTGCGCTATCTCCTGCAATGAATAATCATTGTTGTTAAGCTCAATAATAATTACACCCCCTGGGTTTTCCGCTGCTGCAAGTTTTGAAAAATTTTGAACCAATTCCGACATTGTAATTACTCCTAAATAATTATTTTTCCTGTCAAGAACAGGGAGCAGGGAAAGCTTAGATGAGGAAAACAAACGGATTATTTCAAAAATGTTCTGGTCCTGATATACGAAAGGTCTTGTCAGAGACAGGTTATGATTGCCAAGAGGTTCATCGGGTATATTTAAATTTTCAATATCTGATTGAGAAACTAATCCAAGAAATTCCTCATTATTAACAATAGGAAGATGCGACACTTTTAGATCTTCCATAATATTCAGTGCATTCAATCCTGTGTCAGAAGTTTTGAGGGGAATTACAGAAACTGAAATCAAATCCTTTGCGGTCATATAAAGCCGTTATTTTAATTGTATGTAAATAGAGATTTTATTAATTATTCTGCAACATATCTCTGTACAAACATACTAATTTTTTAGATTTGCAAAATAAATGAATTAAAATGATCAACCTAAGTGTAAATATTAACAAAATTGCTACGTTGCGGAATGCGCGGGGCGGGAACCTTCCCGATCTTCTTAAAACTGCTGTTGATTGTGAACGATTCGGAGCACATGGAATTACCGTTCATCCCCGTCCTGACGAAAGGCATGTGCGTTATAAGGACGTATATGATCTGAAGCCTTTAATTACTACTGAATTCAATATTGAAGGTTATCCGTCTGAGAGTTTTATCAAGTTAGTTTGTAATGCAAAACCGACACAAGTTACTCTCGTTCCCGATCCGCCCGATGCCATTACATCAAACGCCGGATGGGATATAATAAAGAATGAATCATTCCTGAAAGAAGTTATAAGTGAATTTAAATTACATGGTATCCGCGTTTCTGTTTTTATTGATACTGATCTGAAAAATATCAGAAATGCTTCTAAAACAGGAACCGATCGTGTTGAGCTTTATACAGAAAGTTATGCAAAGCATTATTTATATGACAAACAAAAAGCAATTGCTGATTTTATTGAAGCGGCAAAGAGAGCAAACGAAGAAGGGCTTGGGCTTAATGCAGGACATGATCTTAATCTTGAAAATCTTAATTATTTTGCAAGAAAAATTCCCGACCTTCTTGAGGTTTCGATAGGTCATGCATTGATTTGCGATGCCTTATACTTAGGACTTGAAAACACAATTCAAATGTATCTCCAACAATTAAAATTTTAAAGTTATGTCAAAAGTTATTATTAAAAAACTTGCCGAAAGCGAGATAGAAGAAAGAAAGATAAGGAAATGGCCGGTATGGACCAAAGAGATTTCTGTGTTCGACTGGTATTATGATGGCGATGAAGAATGTCTTATTATTGAAGGTGAAGTAGTAATCCAAACAAATGAAGGCGATTATACTTTAAAAGCGGGTGATTATGTAACATTCAAAAAGGGGCTGAAATGTGTTTGGAATGTGTAAAGTTTCACCACGTTGTTAATGGT
>CAINEZ010000240.1 GCA_903847905.1 uncultured Bacteroidota bacterium | reverse complement strand
TTTTCCTGTTTTCAGCGTTACGACACCTTGAACAATAAAAATAGCTTTTTCGTAAAATCATATCCCCTTTAGGTTTTTATATTTTCAGGGAAAAATAATTATTTTAAAAATATTTAATTCTACAAAACATATTTAATAAAAAATTTGCCATCCAATGGCGGAATTTTGTAAAATACTAATATCCAGCTATTAAGATTTTGCAACACCCAAAATTTACAAACATTCCTTTATTATCAGGGGTTTCAGAGGGTGTTGCAAAAAAGTGCGGAAAACAGGTGATAAGTCAGTGCTTCTTTTTATTTTTGTGCTATTTGACAGGAAAGTACTTTTAAATTGCCACCGAAAAGCAATTGCTAAACCGTAGCAAGTGATACGAAATTACCACCTACAAAATTATAAATGTATTATTTTATGATTTTTTCTGATATAAGGAATTCAACTTTTCCTCTATTTCAGGAAGCTTTCTGAGCAAAGCTAATTCTTTCCATTTTTTGCGCGCTTCATCTGCGGGTACACCGAAATATGTTTTTCCACCTTCGAGTGATTTATCAACTCCTGATGTTGCTAATATTACAGCACCTTTTCCTATTACAATATCTTTATTTATTACCACCCTGCCCCATATTATAACATCGTCCTGTATTTCTGTAACGCCTGCAATAGCGCTATGTGCGCCAATAAGAACATTTTTACCAATAATAGTATCATGACCTACCTGAACATGGTTGTCAAGTTTTGTACCTTTTCCGATGATAGTATCACCGGAAACGCCTTTATCTATGGAGGTAAGAGCGCCGATTTCAACATTGTCTTCAATTACAGCCCTACCGCAGGATTCCATTTTTTCGTAACCTTCCGGCTTCCTTTTATAATAGTATGCATCAGCTCCGATTACTGCGTTGCTATGTATTATAACATTGTTTCCGATAATGCTGTGATCATAAATGCTGACATTAGCATGGATAATGCAGTTTTTCCCGATCTTTACGTGATTACCGATAAAAACATTTGGTTGAAGTATGGTTCCTTTTCCAATTTCTGCAGTATCGCTGATCATTTTTTCTGAAACTTCGAAAGTCCTGAATTTCTTTACCAATATAACATAATCACGAAATGGGTCATCTGAAAAAATCAGGGCTTTACCGTCAGGGCAAGGAAATTTTTTATTTATAATGATTGTTGAAGCGTTTGAATTTAATGCTTTTTCGTAATATTTAGGATGATCAACAAATGTAATATCACCATTTTCAACCCTGTGGATTTCATTAATTCCGGATATTTTATGGTTGGGATTACCTGAAAATTCTGCATTTATCATTCCCGCAATATCCTTTAGCGTGATAACAGCTTCTAATTTCATAAAATTATGATTAAGAAATAATTTTACTTAACTCTTTCCGAGTAAGTGTTTGTGCGGGTATCTACTTTGATTCTTTCTCCTGAATTAATAAAAAGAGGAACATTTACTATTGCGCCGGTTTCAACAGTTGCCTGTTTCATTGCATTAGTAGCCGTATCACCTCTGAGTCCCGGTTCGGTATATGTAATCCGTAGTTCCACAAATGCAGGAAGTTCACAATAGAGTGGAGTTTCAGTATCAGCATGAAAAACAATCTCGGCACTTTGGCCTTCTTTAAGAAATTGAGGCGCATTGATCATCTCCTCGGGAATATTAACCTGTTCAAAAGTTTCAGTGTGCATAAAATTAAAGCCGGAATCGTCTTTGTAAAGAAATTGATATGGTCTTCTTTCCACCCTTTGTATTTCTATTTTTGCACCCGATTGAAAAGTATTTTGCAATACCTTTCCTGTTTTAATACTTTTAAGTTTTGTCCTCACGAAAGCGCCGCCCTTGCCGGGTTTTACATGTTGAAATTCCACAATATAACAAAGATCATTGTTAAACTCAATACATAAGCCATTTCTGATATCCGCTGTTGTAGCCATAAAATGAAAATGTTTTTTTAATTGGTGCGCAAAGTTAAATCAATTCCGGTAAACTACAAACCAAAGTGTAGAATAGAAAATAAAAAAAATTGGGTTATTTAAAATTATTCAGAAAAAGCGGTGTTTCACAATGTTCAGATTCAGGTTTCCTTTATACCAATCAACATCCTTATGCAAGATCGGGTAAAATAATTTTAGAAATTCAGTCTGGAATAGCCTTTCATAATACCGCGGCTGGAATTATTAATAAATGAAACTATTTCATCTCTTTCAGAAGTAGCAGGCATTTCGGCTTCAATAATTGCTAAAGCCTGACTAACATTATAACTTTTTTGATAGATTACCCTGTATATCTCTTGTATTTCATTAATTTTTTCAGATGAAAAGCCTCTTCTTCTAAGCCCTATGGAATTTATACCAACAAATGACAATGGTTCTCTTGCAGCTTTTGTATAAGGAGGGACATCTTTCCTGATAAGAGCTCCGCCTGAAATCATAACATGTGCGCCGATATTGCAAAACTGGTGAACTGCCGAAAGTCCTCCGATAATTGCGTAATCATCAATATTAATATGCCCTGCGAGTGTAGAAGCATTTGCAATAATACAATGCTTGCCAATATTGCAATCGTGAGCAATATGAGCATACGCCATTAAAAGGGTATTTTCTCCGATAACAGTTTCAAAACTTGCTTTGGTACCCCTGTTAATAGTTACAAATTCCCTGATAGTTACATTATCGCAAATTTTTGCAATTGTATCTTCACCGTTGTATTTCAGATCCTGTGGAATAGCCGAAATAACTGCGCCAGGAAAAATCTTACAATTTTTGCCTATTCGCGCTCCTTCCATAATTGTTACATTGGAACCTATCCATGTGCCTTCTCCAATTTCCACATTTTTGTGAATAGTAACAAATGGCTCTATTACAACATTGTTGGCGATTTTTGCTTGCGGATGTACGTATGATAAAGGTTGATTCATGATTATTTATTTTTTATGATCTGAGCTGTCAGTTCTGCTTCCATAACTATTTTGTCTCCTACATAAGCAGTGCCTTTCATCTGGCAAATGCCTCTTCGTATTGGAGATATTAAATTCAAGTCAAAAATTAAAGTATCGCCAGGTATTACTTTATTCCTGAATTTCACGTTATCAATTTTAAGAAAGTATGTATTGTAATTTTCAGGGTCGAGTTTGCTATGCAGGAAAAATATACCTCCGGTTTGAGCCATCGCTTCAACTTGTAAAACTCCCGGCATAACAGGCTCTGCAGGAAAATGTCCGATAAAAAATCCTTCATTCATTGTAACATTTTTCAAACCAATTACCCTGGTATCAGTAATGTTGAGAATTTTATCGACTAATAAAAATGGATAGCGGTGAGGGATAATTTTTTTTATCTGGTTAATGTCATAGACAGGTTTTGCATTAACATCATATTGAAAAACTTCTTTTTTATTTTGGGTTTGCTTAATAAATTGTCTTATTTTCTTTGCAAATTCAATATTGGAGTGGTGTCCGGGACGATATGCAATAATATGAGCATTGATAGGCATACCAATTAATGAAAGATCACCGATAACATCAAGCAGTTTGTGCCGTGCAGGTTCATTTTTAAAGCGAAGCTCAAGATTGTTTAAAATACCTTCTTTAAGAACAGCTACTTTCTCTCTTTTGAATAATGTGGCAAGCCTGGAAAGTTCTTCATCAGAAATTACGCGATTAATAAAAACGATAGCATTGTTCAGATCTCCGCCTTTAATCTGATTGTTATTCACTAAATTTTCAAGTTCATGAAGAAACACAAAAGTACGGCATGAAGATATTTCTTCTCTAAACTGACTCAAGTTGGAGATAGCAGCATTTTGGGTACCAAGAACATTGGTTTCAAAATCAATCATTACTGAAACCCTAAAATTATCTGAAGGAATAGCAATTATCTCAACCTTTTTATTAGGGTCGTTATAAACAATATTTTCGGTTATTTGGAAGTAACATTTTTCTTCGTTTTGATCAACTATTCCTGCTTTAAGCAACGCTTCAACAAATATTTTTGAGCTTCCGTCAAGAATAGGAGGTTCAGAGCGGTCAAGTTCAATCATGATATTGTCAATTTCCAATCCTGCAAGCGCTGCAAGAGTGTGCTCGACAGTAATTATTCGCACACCATTTTCTTCCAGAGTAGTTCCTCTTGAAGTATCAATAACATTAAAAACATCAGCTTTAACAACTGGTTTGCCTTCAATGTCAATTCTGCGAAATTTATATCCATGGTTTTCAGGTGCAGGCAAAAAAGAGATATTAACTTCCTCACCAGAATGTAAACCCACACCGGAAATGGTAACAGGTTCTTTAATGGTTCTTTGTTTTTTAATCATAGCGGGGCAAAAGTATAAAAATATAAAAAGACTAACAAATTGATTTTAATTTATCAGTCTTAAAATGTCTATTGAAAAAGAATAAGATTTTCTATCCTTTATCTTTCAGTTTCTTTTCTACTTCATCGAGGCGATTTGAAAATAAAGGTAACTTGCGGAAGTAAATCAATGATCTCTGATAATCTTTTTGTTTAAATGCAGGTGATCCCTGAATTACGGCGCCATCTTCTTCAATATTAGAGCCTATTCCCGACTGGGCTGCTATTTTTACGTTATCGGCAATTTTAAGATGACCAATTATACCAACCTGACCTCCGATCATACAATTGTTGCCAATCTTTGTAGAACCTGCAATTCCTGTTTGAGAAATTATTACTGTATTTTCACCTATTTCGACATTATGAGCAATTTGAATAAGGTTATCAAGTTTTGCACCTTTGCGAATAATAGTTGATCCAAGAGTAGCTCTGTCAATACAAGTATTTGCGCCAATTTCAACATTATCTTCAACAATTACATTTCCTATCTGGGCTATTTTCATGTAATCTTTATCACACTTCGGGGCAAACCCAAAACCGTCTGCACCAATAATAGCGCCTGAATGTATGTTGCAATCTTTGCCAATAACGTTATCTGAGTATATTTTAACTCCTGAATAAATTACTGAATTTTCTCCTACTGTAGTGTTATCGCCGATATATGCCTGCGGATATATTTTAACATTGGCTGAAATTTCAACATTTTCTCCGATAAAAGCAAATTCACCAATATAAACATTCTTACCGACCGTGGCGCTTTTAGCTATGAAAGCCTGTTTAGAAATACCCGCTTTATTTAGTTTTATCAGGTTATATTTTTCCAAAAGTTTTGCAAAAGCCTGATAAGGGTCATCAACGCGTATTAGAGTGGAAATAATAGGTTGCTCCGGAACAAAATCTTTTCTGACAATAACGAGAGATGCTTGAGTTGAATATATATAATGAGCATATTTTGCATTGGATAAAAAAGTAATAGAACCTGGTTTGCCTTCTTCTATCTTTGCAAGCCTGCTAATCTCAGTATCAGGGTTACCTTCAATTTCGCCATCTAATAATTCGGCTATTTGTTTTGCGGAAAATTTCATCAGTTAGTCAATTTGAAAAACGACGCAATTTAATAATAAAAATTATTTCAGAAATTAACTTTTTCAATCTTTTATTAACAGCCATTTTAATAACTCTTAGGACAACAAAGAAAATATTTGGTAACAGTTTTGGACAATACTGAAATATTTAACTGGTCAGATGCTTCGTCTATTTCAACAATCTTCCCATCTTTAAAGAGAATATTTATTTTATCACTATAAAGATCATAAGCATTATTTTCAACTTTGTCAGTAAATATAAAATATTTTGTTTCTTCAATTTTCAAATTCATAGACTTGGCAACTTGATGCCTGATCAATCCGATTTGTTTTTCATCAAACTTTTTATTCTGCAATTCCACATGATAAAGATGCCTGTTCAGTAAATTGCGGCAAAGGAGCGAAAGAATATGGTCTTTATCGTCACACCAAACTTTTAAAGAAGCGTAAATATCAAAATCATCAAGGCGTGAAAATATTTCTAATAATTGAGGATTTTTATCAAAATCTTTTTTGCCGTAATTATTATATAGAAATTCTTTAAATGCAGGAGTTGTGAAAAGTTCTTTTCCTTTTTCCGCAAGAAATTTTGCACGCTGAAGTATTTTTATCAACATGTAACTGGCTGCCAGCACGGTTTTATGAAGATAAACCTGCCAGTACATAAGTCTTCGGGCAATTATAAATTTTTCTATGGAATAAATTCCTTTTGCTTCAATCACCAGGTTATCATTTGCAACATTCATCATTTTAATTATACGCTCTGTGCTTATAACGCCTTCTGAAACACCGGTAAAAAAGCTGTCCCTTTTAAGGTAATCAAGTCTGTCAACATCCAGTTGGCTGGCAACTAACTGATGCAGAAATTTTTTATGATATTTATTTTTGAAAATATCTATAGCTAATTGAAGTTTCCCATTAAACTCCTTATTTAATCTTTCCATGAAAAGATTAGAAATATATTCATGTGAAATATCAAAAACAATGCAATTTTCCAAAGCATGAGAGAATGGCCCGTGACCAATATCATGCAAAAGTATAGCTATATTCACAGCCTGCGCTTCTTCTTCTGTAATCTCATGGCTTTTGGAACGAAGGATTTCAATCGCTTCGCCCATAAGGTACATTGCGCCCATGGCATGATGAAAGCGGGTGTGCAAGGCTCCAGGGTAAACAAGATGTGTCAGCCCAAGCTGCTTTATACGGCGCAATCTTTGAAAATACGGATGTTCAATAATGTCAAAAACAAAATCATCCTTAACAGTTATAAAACCATAAACCGGATCGTTGAAAATTTTTCTTTTGTTTAAATGCACTCTTTCCACTTACTTTGCACTATAAATGTTAATGAAAAATCAATATTACAAAATTTTTACAATATAAAAATCAAATTTGAGTTTTTTACTCAAATACTAAATTAAGTTTATGGAAAAAATAATCATATTATGGGCAGATGATGAGATAGAATTATTGAAGCCACATATTTTATTTCTGAAAGAAAAAGGGTTTGAAGTGGTTACTACAAATAGCGGAAATGAAGCTCTTGACATCGTTAGTTCCCAACCTTTCGACATTATTTTTCTTGACGAGAATATGCCGGGTTTATCAGGGCTTGAAACTCTGAAGCAGCTAAAGAATATTGCGCCTCATATTCCGGTAGTAATGATCACTAAAAGTGAAGAAGAAACAATCATGGAAGATGCCATCGGCTCGAAGATTGCAGATTATCTCATTAAGCCTGTTAACCCCAACCAGATACTTCTTGCCATTAAGAAAAATCTTGATCACAAAAGACTTATCAGCGAAAAAACAACTTCTGACTACCAGGTGGAATTCCGGAAAATATGGATGACATTGAATGAAAAACTCGATTTTAAACAATGGGCTGATGTTTATAAAAAAATTACTTATTGGGATCTTGAACTTGAAAAATCGAACGATGCAGGAATGATCGATGTTTTGAAATCGCAAATTTCTGAAGCAAATTCTTCTTTTTCAAAATATATTGAGACTCACTATACTGACTGGTTGCGCAGCAGCTTTCCGGAACGTCCTGTAATGTCGCACACTCTGGTCAAGGAAAAATTACTTCCTCAACTATCTCTTGAGGGGTCGGTTTTTTTTATCGTAATTGATAATCTGCGATACGATCAGTGGAAAATTTTACAACCTATATTCGAAGAATATTTCAGAATAGTTGAAGATGATATATATTATGCCATTTTACCGACAGCAACGCAATACGCAAGAAATGCACTGTTTGCAGGATTGATGCCCACCGAAATAGAGAAGATATATCCGAATCTCTGGATGAATGAGGATGAGGAAGGTACAAAAAATCAATTTGAAGAAGAATTGTTTGCCTCTCAAATGAAGCGTTTTGGCAAGGATATAAAATTTTCATATAATAAAATACTGAATCTTCATTATGGAAAAAAATTAGTGGAGAACCTTCCAAACCTGATATTAAACAAGCTGAATGTTATTGTTTATAATTTCGTAGATATGCTTTCGCATGCACGTACCGAAATGGAAATTATCAAGGAACTGGCAGATGATGAAGCAGCATACCGTTCTCTTACTTACTCATGGTTTGAGCATTCTCCTCTTATGGAAATTATTAAATTTGCCGCAGAAAAAAAAGCCCATATTATCCTCACTACTGATCATGGTTCTATCAGGGTACAAAACCCCACTAAAATTATGGGGGACAAAAACACCAACACTAATTTGAGATACAAACTAGGTAAGGCATTGCAATATGATAAAAAAGATGTATTTGAAATAAAAAACCCGTCTGATGTGTTTCTCCCCAAAATGAATGTAAGTACATCTTATGCTTTTGCAAAAGAAAATAAATTTTTTGCTTATCCCAATAATTTCAACCATTATGTAAATTTTTACAGGAATACATTTCAGCATGGAGGTATTTCGCTCGAAGAAATGCTTATTCCTATAATTACATTATCGCCAAAATAAAAACTATTATCTGATTTCATATTTGCAAACAGGGTTTGAGGCAGGAAAAATTCCAAATCCCAAGTTCCAAGCCCCAAACTTGCCTACCGGCAGGGGTTTCGCAAAGTTTATAAATAATGTAAGATGGAAAATTAATAAATTAAATATTTCTTCTTTTTCTTGGGTCTTGATATTTGGAATTTGGGACTTTGGGCTTAAATTAATCTAACTTGAATATCAACATTTATATTATTTTTGCAATTTAACACTATAATGGAATTAGTTTGTAACCAGCCTGAAGAGCTTGATGCTATTGCTTCCATAATGCTTGAGCATCACGCAAAAGCAAGAATTTTTGCTTTTTTCGGAAAGTTAGGCGTAGGCAAAACAACACTTATAAAGAGTTTATGCCGTAAGCTGAAGGTTCTGGACACACCTGTAAGCCCATCATTTAACATCATTAACGAGTATATTACTTCCGAAAACACCAATATCTTTCATTTCGATTTTTACAGGATCAAAAGTATTTCTGAATTTCTTGATCTTGGTTGTGAAGAATATTTTTTCAGCGGAACTTATTGCTTTATTGAATGGCCTGAAAAAATTTATGATTTTCTGCCCGAAAATTATGTAGCAGTTTTTATTGAAGAAATTAACGGTAAAAGATTTATAAAGTTTTGATTTTTGTTTTAAGAAAAAACTGTAACTTTATGCTCTGAAATCATAAAATGATATGACGGAAATAAAACCAGAATTTTTATCAATGGGATCTGCAGGACAGTTAATGCCGCAGGAAGAAATGCTTGAAGTTAAAAAGCAGAAAAAAAGTGTTATCATAGGTATTCCCAAAGAAACTTCTTTTCAGGAGAACCGAGTGGCTCTTGTTCCCGAAGCTGTTGGATTACTTGTTCAGAATGGTCATAGTGTATTAATTGAGTCTGATGCAGGGAAAGCCGCTCATTTTCCTGATAATGAATTCAGTGATCAGGGAGGACAAATTGTAAGAAGCGCTGAAGAAGCTTTTAAATCGGATATTATTTTAAAAGTAAATCCTCCTTCTGAACGCGAGATAGAAATGCTTAAGAAAAGACAAACACTTATTTCCGCCCTAAATTTTACAATACATGATCATAACTTTTTTAAAAAATTAATCTCAAAAAAGATCACTGCAATATCTTTCGAATTTATTAAAGACAAAACCGGCTCATTTCCTGTAATTCGCGCTATGAGTGAGATTTCGGGAAACACATCCGTTCTGATTGCGGCTGAATATTTAAGCGATATTAAGTATGGTAAAGGTAGAATGTTAGGAGGATTTTCAGGAATCACGCCTACCGAAGTAGTAATTCTTGGCGCAGGTACTGTAGGTGAGTTTGCTGCACGTGCAGCAATGGGCATGGGCGCCCTGGTTAAAGTTTTTGACAATTCACTTTATAAGCTGAGAAACCTTCAGAATAACTTAAACTCAAGAATTTTCACATCTATAATTCAACCAAAAGTATTATTAAAATCTCTTAGAACTGCTGATGTTGTTATAGGCGCCCTGCATACTTCCGAAGGTCGCACCCCTGTTGTTGTATCAGAACAAATGGTAATGGAAATGAAGAAGGGATCAGTTATAATTGATGTGAGCATTGATCAGGGTGGCTGCATTGAGACCTCGCATATTACAAATCATTCAGATCCTGTTTATCAGATGCATGATGTAACGCATTACTGTGTTCCTAACATTGCATCTAAAGTACCTCATACCGCTTCTTATGCTTTCAGTAATTTCTTTGCACCTATTCTTCTTGATCTTGGTGAAGAAGGCGGTATCGAGAATAAATTGAAAAATGATTACGGTGTAAGACAGGGTGTTTATCTTTACAATGGAACTCTTACAAATAAATTTATCGGAGAATACTTCGGAATGCCATATCGGGACATTGAATTACTGATGGCGGCATTTCATCACTGAACCCTGAACAATTTGCCTTTTTTAATAACTCCTCCATAATTATCAGTTATAAGATAAAAATAGAATGATGATTTAGCTGGTGGCACATTTATTAAATTATTAGAATAAAGTTCCTTTTTCATTACCATCTGACCGGTTTCATTATATAATGAAAAAAAATAGTCCTTATTATTCGATCCTGCCTTAATAAATAATTTGTCCTGAAAAGGATTTGGGCTCACATTTATTTTATCTGAAACATCCTGTATTACTTGATTCCCTGCAGAAGCATTATATGCTCTTGCAAAATATAATGCAGCTGCAGTTGCGGCTTTTGCTATTTTATAAACATAATTAGTATCAAGATTTATAAGCAGGTCATTTACCGTATGAGGATAATTGGAAGCATTGTTTTCATAATAACCGGTAATAATTTCTCCATTCTGCTGAAAAGGGACATAATCGCTGCTGTAAGCATTCGTGATTTTAGTATTAAGAGGTGAATATAATTCAGTAAGTGTAGCAAGCGTATCTGTAAATGCGGCTGATGCTGCATTATTTGATAAAGGATAGGACTGGTCGCTTTCACATTTCACAGTATCATTGGAATAACCTGCAACACCGCCTACTTCATCGATATTGATAACAAGACGAATTTGCATATTTTGAGGATTTACAACATAAGTAACATAATGTTCGCTACCTAAAAAACCCTCTTCTTCGGCGCTGAAATTGATAAAACGTAAAGAATACTCAGTAAAGATATTTTTTATAACCCTGGCTATTTCAAGAATAACAGACGTTCCGCTACCATTATCGTTTGTGCCTGAACCAAACACTGTATCATAGTGCCCGTCAATAATAACAAAAATATCAGGATGAAGGGTTCCTGTTTTAGTTGTTACTACATTATATAAATAATTGCCATTGTGTGTAAATGTATCTATTTTAATATCTGTATAACCATATTCAGAATATTTGGATATAACCCAATTAAGTGTATTATTTAAACCTTGAGACCCCGGGTTTTTAACACCGAAATTTTCGAAGTTCAGTAAGTTTGAAAAAACCGAATCGTAAGAAACATTGTTTACAATAGATTGGTAATATGTATCAGATAACTGAGCAAAGGATATTCCTCGAAAAGACAAACAGAAAAATAAGAATATTATCTTTTTCAAAATAATTATATTTGATTGTTTAGGGAGCGCAAATATAAAGAACTTAAAACTTAATTAAAATCCTTGGGTTAACCCCCTCTAATAAAAATTCATAAATTGAAATTTTCCTACATAGTCACCTTTTTCATACATCGTATCCCTGTTGACGTACTTGTCCTCGACGCGTCACTGACAGAAGTTGCTTTGCTGGCAGCAGCAGGATTTAACCTCTTAGCATTAGCGCCAATACCATCATTGCTCCAATAACCGGGATGGTAGGCATACCCTGGGGGTCCGTCACTATATCCTGCAACATAGTTTTGGTCTCCCATGTTTGATGTCCAATAATAAGATATCCCTGTGCCAAGAGGCAACTGGGACTGCCATGTCCACATTTCCTGAGCTTCTGTTATACTGGGTAAATACCATGAAACTCCAGCCTCTGCATGAGCGCATTTACCTGCTGCCGAGGCATCACAAGCAGCATGAATGTTAGTTGTATTAGTTAACCCTACTCCCCAGCCATCACTGATAGTAATGCTATAATTTCCGGTGCAACCCCACGAATCCGCCCCACCAGCGAGTTCAGAACCTACAACATAGCAATAAGTTGCATCTTTATAAACTGCAATTCCCCCACAATATGAGGAGCCAAGAACACAAGTAGGTACTGTTACTGTTGTGAAGGCTGATTCTAATGCTGCACAGACCCCGCTTTTAACAACAGCTCTGAACTCTGTGGTTTCAGTTAACGCTCCCGAAGTATATGTAGTAGTAGTGGCGCTAGTAATATCTGTCCACGAACTGAACGGAGAAACTGAACTTTGCCATTTTTGCACTGTTCCTGTGTGTCCTGAAAGAGTGAGTAAGCCACTGGTGCTACCTTTACATATTGTTGCGCCACCATTTACAGTACCGGCTACTGTGGCTGGATCTACTGTTACAGTTGTGGGGGTAGATTCCACCGCTGCGCAGCTTCCGCTTTTAACAACAGCTCTGAACTCTGTGGTTTCAGTTAACGCTCCCGAACTGTATGTAGTAGTGGTGGCGCTTGTAATATCTGTCCATGAGCTGAACGGAGAAACTGAACTTTGCCATTTTTGTATTGTTCCTATGTGTCCTGAAAGAGTGAGCACGGCGCTGGAACTACCTGCACATATTGTCGTACCACCTGAAACTGCGCCACCAACAGATGTTGGACTTATAGTAACATTTAAAATGCGGGGAGCGCTTGTTCCAAATTGACCAGTAGCTGTTACACTTACGTTTCCACTCTGACTTGAGTTACCTGTAGTTACAGTTAGGGAAATAGACCCATCGCCATTGGTAATTACCCAGCCTGTTGGAACTGACCAACTGTAAGAGGTAGCTCCATTTACGTCTATTATGGAGTAAACTTTTGATGTGTTTTCACATGCAGTAGGATCGCCTGTTATACTGCCGGGTTGCGCAGGAGCAGCGCCAGTAATAAACCTGCACCATTTTAATAATGTTCCGTCCCAGTAATAAAATCCTGGGGTTACACCATTTCCGCTGGCAGTGTTATAAACCAACAGTCCGGTAGCAGTAGTAGGGCTTGTAGCAAGACTTGGAATGGTAGTAACATCGTCAGTTCCTGTCAAAGCTATACGCGGAATCAGCATTCCTTTATCTGTAGCTTTTATTTCGAGTATTGAAGATGCATCGGGTGTAAATGAACTTGTACTGATACCTACGCTTTGGGAAAATAAAAAAGCGGGGAGTAGCATTAGCAATAACAGTAGCATATTTTGCGACTTATGAGTAATTTTTGTTTTCATAGTTTGGGATTTTTATATTTATGAAAATTGCTTGAGATGGTATGATTGAAATTTTGTCTCCCTGCGGGTAATATATTTCCGTTGTATTTTGAGAAGTTGCATGATGGCAGAATGCTACTATAAAATAAAAAAAACAAGAAATAATGCCAATAAAATAACCGATGGCTTCAAAAATAAAAAAGGATTGTTTAAGATTAGGATGTGTGTGTGTGTGTGTGTGTGTGTGTGTGTGTGTACAGCCACGCGGGTTCCAGAAAGATGTTGCTTCCCTTTAAACAAAGAAAACTGCAAATCTTCTATTTCAGAAAATGCAAAAGTTATGTATAAAGAGAAACCCATTTTAATTGTGATTACAAACAATATTCATTTGCAAATATAATGTATTTATTTTGGAAAAACAAGTTCTTTTTAACAAAATTACTCCAAATACCGTTTACTGATTACTAAATTTACAGTTTCCTGCCTGCCGGCTAGGCAAGGTATCCCGTTTTACGTATTATTGTTTTCTATTTCGATTTATATAGTATTTTTGCACTTAATGGAAAATATCAGAAATTTTTGCATCATTGCGCATATTGATCACGGAAAAAGCACGCTGGCAGACCGCCTGCTTGAATATACAGAAACTGTTTCGGCACGTGAATCGCAAAATCAGTTACTCGATGATATGGATCTGGAAAGGGAAAGAGGCATTACCATTAAGAGTCATGCAATCCAGATGAAATATGAGTTAAATGGAAAACATTACAACCTTAACCTTATTGATACTCCCGGACATGTAGATTTTTCTTACGAAGTATCCCGATCCATCGCTGCCTGCGAAGGAGCTTTGCTTGTTGTTGACGCAGCCCAGGGAATAGAAGCTCAAACAATTTCAAATCTTTACCTGGCGCTTGATCATAACCTTACAATAATCCCTGTCCTTAATAAAATGGATCTTCCCAGCGCCATGCCTGAAGAAGTAATAGATCAGATTGTTGATCTGATAGGATGCAACAGGGATGACATTATACTTGCCAGTGGCAAAACAGGATATGGAGTTTATGATATTCTCGAAGCTATTATTAAAAAAATACCTGCTCCAAAAGGAAATCCTGATGCCCCGCTTCAGGCTCTGATCTTCGATTCAGTATATAATTCTTACAGGGGTATCATCGCTTATTTTCGTATTTTTAATGGAAACATTCGCAAAAATGATAAAGTGAAATTTGTAAATACAGGTATGGAATATAATGCTGATGAAGTTGGTATTCTAAAACTTGAAAAAAAACCTGTTGACACTATTTATGCAGGAGATGTAGGGTATATAATTTCCGGAATAAAAGATGCTCGTGAAGTGAAAGTAGGCGATACCATTACTCATGTTGTTAATCCATGTTCTGATACTATCAAAGGCTTTGAAGATGTTAAACCTATGGTTTTTGCGGGAATTTATCCTGTAGAAACTGATGATTTTGAAGAACTCCGTATTGCAATGGATAAACTTCAGCTTAATGACGCATCGCTTACATTTGAGCCTGAATCATCAGCAGCGCTTGGATTTGGCTTCCGCTGTGGGTTTCTTGGAATGCTTCACATGGAAATTGTGCAGGAACGGCTGGAACGTGAATTTGGAATGACAGTTATCAATACTGTTCCTAACGTGTCCTATCATGCTTTTACTACTAAAGGACTGATGCTAGTTGTGAATAATCCTTCTGATATGCCCGAAGAAACTCATGTCGGCAGAATAGAGGAACCTTATATCAGCGCTCAGATTATTACAAAATCAGAATATATAGGTCCAATTATAGGACTCTGTATAGATAAAAGAGGAATATTAAAAAACCAGGTTTACCTTACAACCAACCGTGTTGAGATAACTTTCGAAATGCCGCTTGCAGAAATTGTATTCGATTTTTACGACCGTTTAAAAACTATCTCGCGCGGATATGCATCATTCGATTATCATCCTATTGAATATCGTGATGCAAACCTTGTTAAGCTTGATATCCTCTTAAACGGTGATCCTGTTGATGCCTTATCAGCGCTTATTCACAGAGAGAATTCCCAACAGTTCGGAAGAAAGATATGTGAAAAATTACGTCAGCTTATACCAAGGCAGCAATTTGATATTGCCATACAGGCGAGTATAGGCGCAAAGATCATAGCAAGAGAAACCGTTAAAGCATATCGCAAAGATGTTACTTCAAAATGTTATGGAGGCGATATTACCCGTAAGCGTAAACTATTGGAAAAACAAAAAAAAGGGAAAAAACGTATGCGACAGGTTGGCAATGTCGAAATCCCGCAGTCGGCTTTCCTTGCTGTACTTAAATTAGATGAGTAAAGTTTTACAATAGTAGAAATTAATAATGGACGAACAAATTAGCTTTGTATAAGCGAAAAAAACATAACACGATATTTAAATTTTAACTCATCATACTTTACTACGTTTGCAGTTTCATCCTTCATGCTTGACTAAGCTATCAGTTGCAATGGAGGTAAATTTCGCCTAATCACTAATTTTTTTATCATTTTTGGTTTGTAAATAAAAATTTGTAAATTTGACAAAATTTACCAAGATTATTTTTTCAAGGAATATGAAAGAAAGTTTCGCTGAATTTATCAGAAATAAAAGGAATGAACTTGGATTAACTCAAACAAAACTTGCCGCTGCATTAGAACTTGATGCTGCATCTTTAAGTAAAATCGAAACAGGAAAAAAGGTATTGGATGAAGATAAATTGAAAATCCTTGCAAAGATTTTTAAAATTGATTTAAAAACTCTTAAAGAAGAATATTTGAGCGAAAAAATTGCTCATACATTAATTAAGTACCAATCACCCGAAAGAATTTTGATTTTGGCTGAACAAAAAGTTAAATACTACAAGTCAAAAAAAGTAAAACAAGCAACACTAAACCTATAAAAAATGACTGCAAATACAGACATTAAAGAGCTTTTAAAAGCAATAGGCTTTGTATTGGAAGATATTGTAGCAATAGAAATACTATGATAAATATTATAAAAAAACAGCTATGAACTCTTGGAGAGTAATTGTTAACGAAACAGCAACAGGATACTCCATCTATAACGGAACAAAAGGAATTGGTGCATTTCAATGTTATGCTAAAAATAATATTTTGAATTTACCATTTAATCTTCGGTACCATAGATTAAAAAAACAAGCTTACAATAAGATTCAAAAAATAAAGAAATCATTTTATGCGGATAATTTACAATAGTAAAACAAAAAAACCCAAATTATTAAAGCAGTATTTACTTTTGCTGAAAACAACGACAATTACTTGAAAAATATTTAATACACCTAACAAAGAGAATTAAAAATCCGAGTAATTATGAGTGAAGAACTTTTACAAAGAGATTTAATAAACAATCCTGAAAAGATTGGAAAATGGGATTTCCGTAATATTGGAAGTACTACACTTAATGCATTGAAAAATGCAGGAATTATTCCTAAAAAGGACTATAAAGATTTTGAACGCAGAAAACCAGATGGAATAATTACAAGTAAAAAAGATGTTATTGGAGTTATTGAAAATAAAAAT
>CAINEZ010000239.1 GCA_903847905.1 uncultured Bacteroidota bacterium | reverse complement strand
CTTTGTGACCGAACGGCCTTTTATGCGCTCGTTGTGAAACCTGCTGCCGTTATGTTATTACCTTTTCTGACATTACTTTGTCCATCATAATTATCTGCTTTACGAGGAAAGGGAAAAGGATTTCCAAATGCCATATTGTATAATTGCCGGTTTGTAAAAATCCTCACTGTAATTTTGCTCTTTATATCTGTTATATAGCCCTTTTTTAAACGATCATAATCTTTTTCCACGACATTTGAAATATTTTTTGCTAAATCCAAATCGCCTGAACTTGAAAAGAAAGTGAAATGTGTTGTTTCATACTTCGATGATAGAACCCACTGGCTTATTCTTTTTGTTAATGTGAAATTTAATATTATTAGGATTAAACATATTAATAATGGAATCAGAATTTTTTGTTTCATGGGTTATCTAGTTATTGTTACACATTAAAAGCCTAATAGAAGTATTTGAAAGGATTATTTATCGAAAAAAAATTTCTTTAGTAAATAAAACACATTTGCCTGTTATTCATATTTAAGCGATTGAGCCGGATTAACATTCGCTGCTTTTAAAATACGGTAACTTATTGTAAGAATCGCTATACCAAGAACAATAGTCATTCCCTCTATAAAACTGATTATACCAAGATTAATTCTGTAATAGAAATTTTCAAGCCATTTCCCGGCAAAATAATATATAATGGGCCATGCGATAAGTGCTGAAATAGAAACAAGAATTATGACCTCCTTTGAGATAACAATATAAATCTCGGTTAACGAAGCGCCCATTGCTTTTCTCAGCCCTATCTCCCTGGTTCTTTGTTCTACAGTAAATGATGTAAGTCCGAAAAGGCCAAGAGCCGCTATTAATATCGCAAGTAAGGAAAAGACAACCGCCATATGGGCATTTTGTTTCTCCTGGTTGTACATTTTTTTAAAATCTTCATCGACAAAATAATACTGCAACTGATCGTCTGATGTAAACTGCTTCCAGATATTCCCGATCTCAGTGATTGTCTTAGCATAATCCTTTGCTGAAATCTTTACAGTCAGATATCCCCATAAAAAGTCATCGGTTTTATAGCGAAAGATATATGGGCCAACCGGAGTATGAAGTGATTCAAAATTGAAATTCTTTACAACACCGATGACTGGAAAATAATTTATTCGGGCCGAATCAGCGGGTATCATGAATCTTGTCTTTTCAATGTTAGTGATTCCAAAATTCTTTACAGTCGCTTCATTGACAAGACATGCTTTGCTGTCTGTACTAAATAATGGATTAAAAGTTCTTCCTTTCGCCAGTGTCATCCCATAGACTTCCAGAAAATCATAATCAATCCAGTTTGTCTGAATAAGAAAGGTCTCATCATTATTCCCTTCCATCATATACCCTATGTTATTATTGTTGCGGCCTGGCACTGCTGTAGAGCTGGCGATATTTATAACACCCGGGATCTCCCTTACTGCTTTTTTAAAAGAGGTAACCTGTGATCCAAGCGCTCTGGCTCTGTTTATTACCAGCAATTGTTCCCTGTTGAAGCCAGTATCTTTGTTAAGCATATAATTTATCTGCCGATACATTATTAAGGTACCAACGATCAACAGGATCGATACTGAGAACTGAAAAACAACAAGTATTCTCCTGAGCCTGCTGTTTTTCATATTATTTTTCATGCTTCCCTTCAGTACTTCATATGGATTAAAGGACGAGAGATAGAAGGCAGGATAGCTTCCGGCAAGAAATCCAATGACCATAGAGAATAAAAGTAGAACAGGAATTGTATACCAGCCAGTAAAAAGGTTTAATGCAAGGCTTTCACCTAACATGTTATTAAAATATGGAAGCGTAATCTTTATAATTATAAGGGACACGAGCAGTGAAATAAATGTAAGTATGAAAGACTCAAAGAGAAACTGAGCTACTAACATCCCATTTGTTGATCCTCCGATTTTTTTTACTCCAACCTCCTTTGCCCTTTTTGAAGACTGAGCGGTAGAAAGATTCATGACATTGACAGCCGCAATAAGTATTATCAGAATGGCAATGCTTCCGAAAATCGTCAGGTATTTGGGATCACTTGCTTCTTTAAGCTGCTGGCGAATTGACGGATCAAGATGGATATCAGAAAGATTCTGTAAATAATATCTGTACTTGTTTCCCTGGGCAAAAAAATCATTTAATGATATCCCTAAATATTGCTGTATTGCCGATCCTAAATATTTCTGTACAAATTCCGGGAATTTTTTCTCCAGTGACTTGAAGTCTGAATTTGGTTTTAAGAGCAGGTATGTGCTGAGATGATTGCTTAACCACGATGGATTGCTTGATGACTCAGTATAGGTCATGATTGAGGTAATGATATTTATCTCAAAATGTGAATTTCCAGGGATATCAGCCATGACTCCCGAAATAGTAAATCTGATCGAGTCTGATCCGATTTTAAGTGTTTTATCGATCGGGTTCAAATCTCCAAATATCTTCTTTGCTGTTGACTCTGACAATACTGCTTTATGCGGCGCATTAAGAAGATTTTTGGGATCGCCTTTTAAAACCTTAACTGAAAAGAGATTAAAAAAAGAGGAATCGGCTTCAACCATATGCTCCTCCATAAAAGTCTGATTGTTATAATTTACAATTGTAGGTCCCCACCCATTAATTCTCAGAAAATCTTCTATTTCAGGAAATTCCTGCATCATTGTAGGGCCTATTACTGCTGCAGTCGAAGCCTGAGTAATATCCTGACCTCCTATTTTACCATCTAGGATCACTCTGAAGATCCTTTCTTTCTTGGTATTATATCTGTCATAACATGCCTCGTTAATTACAAAAATTGCAATAAGCAGGCTGCAGGCGATACCGATTGAGAGGCCCAGTACATTGATAATAATATATGAACGCTGTCGTTTAAAAGATCTCAGGCTGTGTTTTAAGAGATTGTTTAACATGGTTATTTGTGTTAAAAGATATATGTAGGGTGTTAACTTTTTGATAGACGGCAAAAAAAAATATATGTTGCAAAGTAAGCCTTCGGCCTGATACCTCATTTATTTAAGGTGTTTGTTATTATACCTGTTAAGCAAGCTGTTGAATTCGGGGGATGTTGACCCCCCGATCATGATTAATTCACAAGCAGAGTATTATCAACCGTGGCATCTTCATAAGCATAGATTCACAGACCGGGATCAGCATCACTGAATGAATCTAAAAGATCATATTCCGAAAGCTGTATCATATTCCAGCAATCGTCACAGCAATTTACAGAGTCCGAATAAATATATCCTTCTGCAATCAGGTCAAGCGTTTCATCACATGGGCAAAAATATTCACCACAGTGTACACATCTAATATTCATGTCTTTTTATTAAATTAATCCCTTATCAGCAAAACTGTAATAATTATCATCAGTAGTAAGGATCAGATGATCAAGTAACTGTATATCCATCAGATTACCAGCATCTTTTATCTTGTGGGTAAGTTTTGTATCAGATTCGCTAGGATAAAGGTTACCAGAAGGGTGGTTATGGCATACTATGATCCCAGATGCATTTGCTTTAATTGCAGCCTGGAGTAGTATCCTAACATCTGTAACGGTCCCGGATATACCACCTTTCGATACATCCATTATCCCAAGTACAGCATTTGATCGATTCATAAGCATTACTTTGAATTCTTCAACATGCTCAATGGTATCATGATTCCAATGGTCAATGAATAGGTTATATGCATCCCTGGAGCATTTAACCTGTGGTCTGTCTGAAGCTTTAACTTTACTTCTGTAGATAAGGCTTACTTCAGAGATAGTTGTCTGTTGTGTTTTCATATTGATGTGGTTAGTGATTAATAGAAATAGAAAAGCCCGGTCCCAAAGTCCCAGGATGTATTGTTGCAAAATAGTATGTTGATATATAAGCTGTTAGCTCATTGTGTAAAAATGAGACATATCTTATTTACCTGATATTAAGCAATATACGGCATTTGCATTAAATTGAAGGGTTGGTACTTTTGAAGAGAGATAGTGTCTTAAACGGGCTGCAAATGGCCTTCAGCACGATTGTGGCCGTACTGTATGTATCTGATATTCTATATTGTACAGTGATTGATAGTTATTGGGGAATTGGGATGGTTAAATGGGAAAACTTTCTTTCCATGGTTATAGTGTAATGTTACAGTGGTTTGGACAGATGGGGAGTTAACAGCAACTATCTCGTTGTTTGGTAAAACGTACTAAAGTAACAAAAACTTTTGTATCTGCATCGTCCACTCCAGTTGGCTTAACCACGTGTTGAACTAAATCCCGCCTCCGCGGGATAGCTCTTTAAAAGTACCCGATTCTTTCCTTAATTGGAAAATTATTCACTTAATATTTCTGATTATGAGAAAGAAATCGGGCTTTACTATGATTGAACAAGCCATTGAGCTTGTTCCTGAATTTGCTACTGTGATCCGCAAACTTGAACAGCAGGTTACCTTGCGCGGACAGAGTAAAAGTACATTAAATAATTACATCAGGCGTATTGCCTTGTTTGTAATTCACTTCGGAAAGCTTCCGGAACAGATTGACCCGGAAGAGATCAATGAATACCTTGTTGCCCTGGCACGTGACCCAAAATCCCCGTCACGAAGCAGCTTTAAACACATGGTATACGGTCTTCGCTACTACTACCGGTTGATGGGTTTGAACAAGAACGCCATCGCACTGCCTTCATTGAAGAAAGAGACAAAGCTACCTGTAATCCTTAATTATCAGGAACTGAAAGAACTCTTTGGCGCTCCGACACTACTCAAACAACGCATCGTACTGGCACTGATCTACTCGGCTGGACTGCGTGGCCAGGAGGTTATTAACCTTAAAATATCCGACATTGACTTTATGCGAAAGGTAATCCATATCCGACAGAGCAAATACAAGAAAGACCGTATTGTTCCACTGGCCGAAAGCATGGCCCTTGGATTGAAAAAGTACCTCGGAGCTGAAAACCCTCACGTGTGGTTGTTTAATGGTAAAGAATCAGATGGACGCTACAGTGTTCGTGGATTAGCCTGGGTGATGCGTGAAAACCTGAAAAAGACTTCGATAAAAAAAGATGTAAACCTCCATTCGCTTCGTCATTCATATGCCACACATCTGCTCGAACAGGGACTCAATATAGTAACCGTTAAAGAACTCCTTGGCCATGCCGATATCACCACGACAATGCTTTATCTTCATGTGGCACAATGCCCGCTGTTAAAGCCCCACAGCCCTCTGGACAGACTTTACAACTATCCGAAAAAGGAGAAACCCTGCTCATCGAAAAATGAGGGCAAGGTTTGAACTGGCCGATGTGATCAGTCTGTTCGGCGCCGCTTTGCTTGCCGGAACCAGGTGTACACCACTGCAATTAAAGGTTCTGGGCAAAATATCAGATTGTCGGACTGCTTCTCTTGGTGGACATGAAGAGGTATGCGATAACTGTGGCACGGTTCGTTATAGCTATAACAGTTGCGGCGACAGACATTGCCCTAAGTGTCAGTCGGCTAAACAGGCCTTCTGGATCGACGACCTGATGCAAAGCACCCTGCTAGTTAAGCATTATCACATTATTTTTACAGTGCCCCACCATCTCAATGCAGTTTGTTTGCATAACCAGAGGATGTATTACGACATTCTGTTTGCTGCCGTATGGAATACTCTATATTCATTCGGATACACGCATTATGGCTCTGAAACCGGGGCTGTAGCAGTCCTTCATTCATGGGGTCAGAATTTGTCGCTTCATCCTCATATCCACTGCATCGTCCCGGCAGCAGGATATACCCTGGGTGGTGAGTGGAAAGAAATCGGTCATTCCGGCAAATACCTTTATCCTGTGCATCAGCTTAGCGAGACCTTTAAAGGCAAGTTCCTCGAAAGCATCAAACGTGCCCTGAAAAAGCAAAATAAGATTGCCCTTTTTGACGGCAGGGTGCAGGCAGCATATAAAACCCCATGGGTGGTACATTGTGAACCATCGATGGCAAGCGCTGAACACGTGGTAAAATATCTTGGCCAGTATACACATCGGGTGGCTATTACAAACCAGCGCATTTTAAACATTGCTGACGGAAAAGTTACTTTCGTTGCCAAAGATTATCGCGACAGGGCCATCAAAAAGCCTGTTACCCTGGATGGAGTTGAGTTCCTTCGACGGTTTACTCTCCACATCCTGCCAAAAAGATTTGTCAAGATCCGTCGTTATGGTATATATAATCACACGGTTAAACGTAAAATGGATTTATGTTTTACACCGGAGAAGAAATCAAGTAAACTGAAAGAAAAAAGCCATCAAACCGAGACTAAACAACAACGCTTTGAACGTCTGACGGGTGTTAATCTTTGTCTTTGCCCAATATGTAAAACCGGAAAAATGATCACTTTCAGGGAATTGCCCAGGATAAGATCTCCGGGTTTAATTTTCCATTCCTTCCATAATCTTCATTCCTGATAATCAGAACATTTTGCGCTCCTGCAGCAAGTGCGAGAGGTATGTCCTGTCGTGGACAAAAAGAGAGTAGAAGAGTCCTCCGTTTGGTGGATTACCCACTTTCCGCTGGTCTTCTGTAAATCGAAAGTACAAAAAGCCTCCAAAATGTCATGAACTCTGATTAAAAATATCTTCAAAATCAACGAAAACCTTCAGTAAGTGCATAGGTTCTGGCCCGGTTGATGTAGTTCAACACTAACTCATCGCTGGGTCTTGCAGACCGCTCAGAGTCCTACTTATTAGGTGACGTAGATTTTTTAAGTCCTGGTAAATGAGTAGGATTTGTCATGTTATGAAGCAGTTGTCCAGTTGATTGAGTCCCAGAAAGTGGATGAAATTGGCTTTTCAAGATAAAATTGGCAGATGACTGAGTCCAGGTAGGTGGACGAAATTTTTGTGTCATGAAAAATTCTCTAGTGTAGACTGTTTCTGATTTTGCGAGCTATGCCGCCTAACGGTTGAAACTATATGCAGTGGCGGTTTGCGGGCGACTTCCTAGTACACGAAAAGTTGAAGCGGGATAAAATCATCGCGAACCACCTAAACTCTTATTGTCTATAGCGCATTGAGTGCTGTAGTTCTTTATTTCTCATTATCAAATTTTTCATTTGTTTTTATAAATCTCAGTTAAAAATTTCATCCACTCCATATGGACTTCTGTTTCACTTTTCCCAAAGGACTTTGTAAAGTCCAATGATTTAATAAATTCAATTAAAACTTCATAACCATATTTCATTGTAACAAAATCAACAAAAGATCCTGCAAAAACATAATCCTTGGTGACTAAAGGATCTGTTATTTCCCTTCCATTAAAAAGTTCTGAAAATTTTGGTATTAATCCTTTTTTTATGTCGCTTTCAATCCATGTGATAAATCCAACCTTTCTTATAGTTTCATTAAATACAGGTGTCTGTTCGTAAAGAGCAATACCCTCAGTTAACCAGCCACTAATATTGGGATTTAAATTATAAACAAATGAATGAGTCATTTCATGAGCGAGTAGCATTCTTGTCCTTTCTGGAGGAAAAATTGTGTCGGGTAATACATGCTAAGTTTTTGGTATTAAAACATAAACCGTATTTTCATTACTTT
>CAINEZ010000238.1 GCA_903847905.1 uncultured Bacteroidota bacterium | reverse complement strand
CACAGCCATGCGCGCACGCGGAGCAAGCGTTACCGACGTTGCTATTATTGTCATTGCTGCCGATGAAACTGTGATGCCACAAACCCGCGAAGCTATCAATCATGCGCTTGCTGCAGGTGTTCCTATCGTTTTTGCCTTCAACAAAATGGATAAATCAAATGCAAATCCCGAAAAACTCCGCGAAGAATTATCAAAAATGAACATTCTGGTGGAAGAATGGGGTGGCAAATACCAAACACAGGAAATCTCAGCAAAGGTGGGCACCAATGTTGATCTGTTGCTGGAAAAAGTATTGCTCGAAGCCGAAATGCTGAACCTGAAAGCTAATCCATCGCGACTCGCAACCGGTACAGTCATTGAATCTTCATTAGATAAAGGCCGTGGATATGTTGCTAAACTCTTAGTCCAAAATGGTACTTTGCGCGTTGGAGATATTGTCCTCGCCGGCGCAACATACGGTAAAGTCAAAGCAATCTACAATGAGCGTAATACGCCAATCCGCGAGGCAGGTCCATCACAACCAATGCTGATGCTGGGATTGAATGGAGCACCGCAGGCTGGCGATGGTTTCAATGTGATGGCCGATGAAAAAGAATCAAAGGCCATTGCCACCAAGCGTTTACAGTTGCAACGCGAACAGGGATTGCGCACTCAAAAGCATATTACTTTAGATGAAATCGGAAGAAGAATAGCAATTGGCGATTTTAAAGAACTGAACCTTATTATTAAAGGTGATGTGGACGGCTCTATAGAAGCATTGACAGATGCATTGCTAAAACAATCAACAGAACAGGTGCAGGTAAATGTTATTCATAAATCCGTTGGTCAGATAACAGAATCAGATGTTTTACTTGCTTCGGCATCCAATGCAATTATAATTGGATTCCAGGTTCGCCCTTCCTTAAACGCCCGCAAGCTTGCCGAACAGGAACAGATAGATATCCGTTTGTATTCCATCATATATAACGCCATCAATGAACTTAAATCAGCTATTGAAGGTATGCTTGCACCAGAAATTGAAGAAAAAATATTATGCAATCTTGAGGTGCGTGATGTATTTTCAATTACTAAAGTTGGAACTGTTGCCGGGTGTATGGTGCTCGACGGAAAAATATCAAGGAACACAAGGGTGCGCCTTATACGTAACGGAATTGTTGTTTACACAGGTGAACTTGGTTCTCTTAAACGTTTTAAAGATGATGTTAAAGAAGTAAGCTCCGGATATGAATGCGGTTTGAATATCACAAACTTTAATGATATTAAAGTAAGCGATATTATTGAAGGTTACGAAGAAGTTGAAGTTAAAAGAAAATTGTAAGAGTACAAATACTTATTTCTAATAAAAAACTGCGATCTAATATAATATAGAACGCAGTTTTTTTATTATCCTGTGCACTTTGATTCTTTACAATACCTAATTCAATTTATTTATAACAGTAATAGTTCCTGTCATTGGATTTAAATAATCCATAAATGTTATCACGTAAAAATAAACCCCATCATTATTATTTTCTCCATTCCAATTATTCTGGTAATTTGAACTTTCATAAACTTTCTTACCCCAGCGATTAAAAATTTGAACCAATGTGTTGGGATAATCTTCTAATCCTTTTATAACAAAAAAATCATTATAACCATCGTTGTTCGGAGTAATCACATTGGGGACAGTTACTTCGCATAATTTCCCGGTAACTATTATAGTATCAGTAACAGAACTGCAACCGGTTTTTAATACAGTTACTATATTCGGGCCAATATTGCCGTTAGGGCTAAATGTAATTGAAGATGTTGTTATACCTCCAGGTGCCCATAAATAAGTAAAATCAGGTGATTCGTTAGATTGAATTGCAAATAATTGCAAAGAACGCTGAATGCAAATAGTAGTATCAGGCCCAATATTTACAACAGGAGCAGGAATTGCTTTTACAGATATTGTATCTTTATCGAAACAGGGAGATCCTGGTCCCGATTGAACTTCAACATAATAATTTCCTGAATTTACTACATTGATAGTTTGAGTAGTTGCACCTGTAGACCAATTATAAATATAATTTGTACCGAAACCTGCATCCAGAACAATGCCAGTTTCAATGCATGTATCAGGCCCAAAGTTTATATTGGGTACTGGAAATACGGAAACATTAATAGTATCAAAACCCTTGCACTGCAACGCGCCTCCATCTGTATTTATTACTTCCGCAATATATATGCCTGTTGAACCCACATTAATTTGTTGTGTAGTTGCGCCATCAGGACTCCATAAATATGAGTGGGAACTAGGATTCCCAGCATCAAGCGTAAGAACAACTCCTTCACAAATAGAAGTATCATTACCAAGATTTACTACGGGTTTGTCCACAACAATAATATTAAGGGTAGTGTCATAAGTACACCCGTAGTCATCATAAATAGTAAGAGTATATGTGAAAACGCCTCCTGAATCAGGCCATACAACAATTGATGAATCATGCTGTTCTTCAATAAATGATCCGCTCCAACCGATAGAATCAATAGGAACATCATAGTGCCAGCCGCTTGGGATCAACGAAGGATCAAGGTTTAAATCCCATGAAAAAATATAGCCGTTATCTATTGCCCAATTATCGCAAATTTGAATATCCCATGTTCCGTTTAACGGACAGCCAATAAGCTGTGAAAAATTCTGATCGGGCAGATAATAACCGGAATTACCACCAATATTGGTAGAATCAAGCTGATACTGGCTTGAGTGTGTATTTATTGTTCCGATATTTGGATATATTTGAGACCAGCAATACTCCCAGCCCGTACCTGGAGGATTATTTGTAGGATTACAGCCATTATCATAATCTTCGTGATAGTCACCCCCATAAGGTACACCCATGTATGCGCCGCCAGAATTAATATACTGTTTAAGTATCGCACTTTGCCCATTAGGACAAGTAATAGTGAAATCAAGATCGCCAACAAAAGAATGTTCCATGTTAACACAAATTGATAATATATCGGAAGCGTTTGTTATAGTTGCACCAGGAGTAAAAGCTGTAAAAGTAACATTAGTATTATAGCATAACACAGAGCACATAGGTCCATCAGGAATGAACATAGTGCTGTCAAATCCCTGACTGGCGCCCTGAGAAGAGACAACAGGTACAACAGTAATAATAGATGATGGATCATACCCAACGGTAATAAGCAACGAATCACTTTGAGAACAAATATTTGACAAAGGGTGTATGACTCCAATAGGATTGCCTGAAATCCTTACCCTTATACTTAGAAAATTAGTATTTACACAACCATGACTATCAGTAACTGTAAGCCCAACATCATATCCTTTTACAGTTGTGTAATGATGATAAACTGTTTGCCCTGTTGCATTAGTGCCATCACCAAAATCCCATTGAAATGTTGAAGTAGCATTGCTCTGGTTATAAACCATACCGTTTTGTGGAAATATTCCATTGCCAACGAATTTAATTGAGTCCCCAAGACAAATATCAATGTAATTACTGTCGTTTGGAGTAGGAACTGTAAGTATTGAATCTAGTGCAGCGTAAACTATCTGGCACAGAGGGATGCAGGTAATTTCCCCTTTCCACCCGGTACCTACACCTGCTCCGTCTGATTTAAATTTAAAAGTAAGATCTCCGGAGGAGTTGTTTATAGATGCCTGAATTGGAAACAAAAATAAAGTGTTGGTGTTGTTGTATGCTCCAATTAAGGGAGCAGAAATATTGGGCCCATCGTAAACATAAAGTGTATCAGAAGGGTCAACATCAAACTCATGAAAATATACTTTTATATGAGTGTTTATAACGTCGTTTGAATTGAATGTAACAACATAAGTTTCGTTATTCGCATATACAGCCGAAGGACCACCGCTGTCATAAAAAAATCCACTGCAGGTTGTAACGGTTAGTCCGTTGTAAACATCAATTTCATAATTTGTTTGCGCAAAAACAAAAACAGAAACGAAAAGAAATGCTACGAGGGTAAATATTTTTTTCATAATTAATTTGATATAATAAACTAATAACCTATGGATTTTTTATACTCATTGTACATCTGAATAAAAACAGATTTAGGGTAAAACACAAGCAATTTCCCTGTGTTTCCGAGTTTGTATGTAGTATATTTATTGAAGTCATAAATAAAGTTATAACTTAATACGTTGAATTTTTTTGGGTTGAATGAGGACAAATCTTCATTAAAAAATTCTGTTTTGCCGGTTTTTTTTAAATCCTTTTTTTTAACCTTGTAAATATCCAGAGCATTAGTAGTAGGCTTGGAAGGATCGTTCTCTGCTATAAAATAAGAATGATCAAGTAAATAATTGTAATAAATTATACCTTCAGGATTTCCACTGAGTGTTCGTTGTATATAAGCGCTGTCAAAGCATTCATAAAGCCGTGGATCGGGGCTGATATTATTAGTAATATTTTGAGCAAAAGAATTTCTAAAAAAGAAAACTGCTAAAAAAATTAAAATAATTGTATTTATTTTTGATTTCATACATTGTTTATTTATGCCTCAAAGATATTGAATATTATATTAATGGAAAACAAATATTTTCTTTTTTGAAAATCAAATTGTAAAGACTCGCGTAAATCTTTAATCAAAAGACCATAAAAATGAAAAAAGTTGCATAGAATAAAAAAATAATCTTTAAATGGTTTTTCATGATATGCTTAGAAGACGCATGAGTATAATATGTTAGGAAGAAATTTGAATTTGTTTTGTATTAAAATGATTTGCCGGATACTATATTGCAACAAAGATTCACGAAATTTTAATATACTACGGGACAACTAAATAACAAAAATTTGAACATCTTCTTAAATATTATATAATTTT
>CAINEZ010000237.1 GCA_903847905.1 uncultured Bacteroidota bacterium | reverse complement strand
TTATTATCATGAATAAATTCTAATTGAAACATTTCACATTTCGACACGTTCCTGAAAATGGAACGGCTCAATGTGACACTTTAAATATGTCATTTCATTGGCAGAAAAGCCCAAAGGGTTTTTGAATTTCTCTGAGTGACACTAAAAAAAATTGCCGTAAACTTTACAAAACTTACCGTTAACTGTTTTATCAAGCTTGAATACTGATTATACCTTGATTACAGGAGGCATAGGCTATAACTTTACATCAGAAACCATTAATAAAACCTAATTTTTTAAAACAATAAGCTAAAAAATAAGCACCATGAAAACAATAATTAAAGAAAATGTATACGTATTGATCTATCTGGCAGTAATAACATTTATCATAATTGTAAACCTTACTATCAAATAAATCAAGTATGCCGGTAATTAACGGAACACCCTTGCCTCCTTCCTTACTGCCTGTTGCTTTCAGCTAATATTATGAAGGGTTTCCGATAGGGGAAGTTTTATCAAAGGCTTCCCCTTTTTCTTTTAAAAGGGAATGAATTTAAAGAATAATGATCATCTATTTAGGGCATCTTGAAAAACTATCTAAATGATTTTTTTTACCACTAAGGCACATAGGTCACACAGGAACCTGCTTACCGGCAAGGCAGGCACTAAGAAATTTCTTAGTGAAGCTAAGTGTACTTAGTGTCTAAGTGGTAATTTTTTGAGTTTCTATGGATACCTTTATGTAAAAGATATTACTTTCCTGAATAAAGTTCAACAATTTTTATAATAATATCAACTGCTTTCACCATGCTTTCAAGAGAAACATATTCATATTTACCATGGAAGTTGTGTCCTCCGGCAAAAATGTTAGGGCAGGGGAGACCCATATACGAAAGCCTTGCGCCATCGGTGCCGCCGCGAATAGGAACAACTATTGGTTCCACACCAACCAATTCCATTGCTTTTTTAGCTGTTTCAACAACATGAAAAACTTTTTCTACCTGTTCACGCATATTGAAGTATTGGTCTTTTAACTCCAAAACAACAGTGTTTTCACGGTATTTGAGATTCATGTAATCAACTGTTTGTTTAATGAAAACTTTTTTAGCTTCAAATTTTGCACGGTCATGATCGCGGATAATATATTGTATGCTGGCATTTTCAACGCTGCCTTCCATTTTTATCAGGTGATAAAAACCTTCGTAATCCTGAGTAAATTCAGGTCTTTCGTTCACAGGTAACATGCCGTTGAATTCCATTGCAAGGATCATAGCATTGATCATTTTATCTTTTGCATAACCCGGATGAATGTTTCTTCCGTTGAAAATTACTTTAGCATGAGCAGCATTAAAATTTTCGAACTCAAGTTCGCCAAGGCGGCCACCGTCAAGGGTATAAGCAAATTCAGCATCGAATTTTTTTACATCAAATTTATCAACACCGCGTCCTATTTCTTCGTCGGGAGTGAATCCTATTTTGATATTTCCATGTTTTATTTCAGGATGCTTTATCAAATAATCAACCGCGGTAATTATTTCGGCAACACCGGCTTTATCATCAGCTCCAAGCAAAGTTGTGCCATCGGATGTAATCAGCGTTTGCCCTGCATACATCTTCAATTCCGGAAATTCTTTTATGTTCAGTATAACATTATTTTTTTTGTCGAGAACAATATCTTTACCGTTATAATTTTCTAATATCTGAGGTTTTATATTTGTTCCCGACATATCAGGGCTTGTGTCTAAATGGGAAATGAAACCTATGTTAGGAATTTTTTTATCAGTGTTAGCAGGAAGTGTTGCCATAAGGTAACAATGTTCATCAATCGAAACATCTTTTAATCCCATAGCAATAAGTTCTTCCTTCAATACTTTTGCAAGGTCGAATTGCTTTGCCGTGCTAGGATATGTCTGAGAATTTTCGTCAGACTGAGTATCGATTTTTACATATTTTAAAAACCGGTTAAGAATTTCTTTTTTCATAATTAATTATTTTTAATTTCACACAAACCTGACTGCCGGCAAGGCAGGGACGCAAAGGCGCCAAGTAATTTATTTGTATTTGTTAATCTTCTTTTTTTGCACGGAATGAATCCCATATAAAATAACAGATCAGTAATACAAACATAAATAATGCAATTATCTGCGGCCAAATACTACCTTCCTTCCAGAGATTTAAATCGGGGTTTACTCCAAAGAACAAAAGTATTGCTCCAAAGACACCAAATAATGCTGCTCCAGCAATAAATCCTGAAGCGATTAATGTTCCGCGCTGTGTTCGTGCATTATTCAGTTTTTCATCTTTTGTGCTTTTCCCAAACCAATGCGCTAAAAGTCCACCTACAATTAGAGGTGTGTTGAGGTCAAGCGGAATGAACATTCCAAGAGCAAAAGCAAGTGGGGAAACTCCTAACAAATAAATTAGAAAAGAGATTACAGCTCCCACTAAATATAATATCCAGTATATCTTGGCGCCTGATGTCATCAAGGGTTCAATCACAGCAGCCATAGCATTTGCCTGCGGTGCAACAAGCGGCTTGGCTCCTTCAATGGTTTTTTTGTATTTATTGAGTAGAGCCGTATCTGAAGCCTGTTTTTTCAGCAAAGCCAATTGTCCCACTGTCATTTCCTTGTTTTTAATAACAGATGCATCATATGTCTTTACCTTTGCATTATCCATATTATGGTATTTAATGGCTTTCATCTGTTCAGTGGTAAATGTTTTCTGATTTTCCACGTATTGTTCAGATGTAAATCCATAAGATTTTGCAAGCATAAAGATAACAATGCCCACAACTGCAGCAGAAATCAAAGTGCCAAGAAATTTCCATGACTGTTGTTTATAAGGGCTAGTTCCAAGCCAGTAGCCGACTTTCAGGTCGGTAATAAATCCACCTGCCATCGAAAGCGCTGTACAAACAATTCCTCCGATCACCAGCGAACTTACCATTCCATGCCAACCGTGAAGTCCAACAGCAGAAAGAATAATACAAGCAATAATCAATGTCATTAAAGTCATTCCCGAAACAGGGTTGGTGCCTACAATAGCAATAGCATTTGCTGCTACTGTTGTAAATAGAAAGGCTATTATTACAAGAGTGGCAAGAGCAATTAGTGCCTGCATCAATGTTACCTGCACACCGGCAATGAGAAAGATAAATATTGCTATAATTAACAAAGCAATTAAAATAAGCACAAAATTCATTTTCAGGTCACGCTGTGTCCGTTCGGGTTTTTCAATTACGCCTTTTTTTCCGCCTGTACCGCCAACTGCAAGTTTGAAGGCAGAGACGATTACACCGGAAGAGCGGATGATACCAATAATACCGGCCATTGCAATTCCTCCAATACCAATTGGCCTAACATAAAGTTTAAAAATCATTTCAGGGCTCAGGTCTTCCGTAAAATTAATGCCTCCACCCAGACTGGCAGCAATATTTCCTATTTCATGAATCACAGGAATAAACACCCACCATGAGAGTAAAGAACCGACAACAATAATCAAAGAAAATCGCAATCCGACAAGATATCCGAAACTAAATATCAGCGCACTTACATTCAATTTGAAAACCAACTTGGCTTTTTCAGCCAGTGTCTCTCCGAAAGGAATAATACGGGTTGTAAGGACATCGTCCCATAAGCGAAAAGTTGAGAATGCAAAATCGAACAATCCACCGATGAGTCCCGACATCAAAAGAATTTTTGTCTGACTGCCACCCTTTTCACCTGTCATCAGAATTTCAGTAGTAGCAGTTGCTTCAGGGAAAGGAAATTTTCCGTGCATGTCTTTTACAAAATATTTTCTGAATGGTATTAAAAATAAAATGCCAAGAAAACCGCCTAATAAAGAAGAGAAAAATATTTGCCAGAAATTTACTTCAATATCGGGATACTTTGCCTGAAGAATATATAATCCGGGAATCGTAAATACTGCTCCGGCAACAATAACACCGGAACATGCTCCTATACTTTGAATAATTACATTTTGCCCAAGTGCATTTTTCTTTTTTGCCGCTGCTGAAGCGCCTACAGCAATAATTGAAATAGGAATGGCTGCTTCAAACACTTGCCCTATCTTTAATCCGGAATAAGCTGCTGCTGCCGAAAATATTAGCGCCATTAATATTCCCATCCCGACCGACCAAAGTGTAACCTCAGGGAACAGCTGACTGGCTGGCATTACGGGTTTATATTCTTCGCCCTGTTTTAATTCGCGATAAGCGTTTTCGGGCAGACTTTTTGTTTCTGTAATTTGTTCTGACATAAGTAAAAATATTTTGGAGGGACTAAACTATAAAAAAAATAATGAATAGAAGAAAATATTTATGCAATAAATGAATTTTTATCTATGTCAATTTCCAATAGTTTGTTCTATTTTGTAGTGTTATATTAAATATTATTTGGCGTATATGTCATTCTGAGTTAATCGAAGAATGACTTGACAGTATTGTGTTTGTAATACTTCGACAGTCCCTGTATGACGAATGATTTATGCCTAACATAACAGTAGTATAACATGGTGATAATTTTTCCCGCCAGAGTTTCCATCTTTTTTGTTCCCTGTATGGCATTTTTAAAGTTTTAAATAATATTCCTTATTTTTGTTAATTGACAAAGCATGATACGGAAATAAAATACAAAATTTTCTATTGATATAAGCGTATAAAAAATTGTTGCAGGTGAAGAAAAATAAAAAATATAATATCGGACTTGTTTTAAGTGGCGGCGGAGTGAGAGGTTTTGCACACATAGGCGCTTTGAAAGCTTTTAACGAAGCGGGCATATATCCAGATATTATTTCAGGTGTTAGCGCTGGAGCTATTGCAGGTGCATTATATGCGGATGGACATAGTCCTGAAGAAATTATGAAAATGTTTTCAGAAACAAAATTCTTTAAATACCTTAAAATAGTTTTACAAAAAAAAGGTCTTTTAAAAATGGACGGCCTCTTAAAGATCATCTCACAAAATCTGAAAGCTAAAACTTTCGAAGAACTCACTATTCCTTTAATTGTAGCAGCAACCGATCTTAACAATGGCAAATGTGTTTATTTTAAAAGCGGTGAATTACTGAAGCATGTTATGGCTTCGGGTACTGTGCCGGTTTTGTTTCCTCCTTTAAAAATGGATGACAAAATATTTGTAGATGGTGGAGTTATGAATAACTTTCCTGTTGAACCTCTTGAAAATAAATGTAATTTCTTGATCGGTATTCACGTCAATCCACATGGATATATGGAAGAATTCGGAAATATCATTAGCATTGCCGAACGTTCTTTTCACCTTAGTTTCTCTACGCATCTCGGCAAAAAAACCAGGAAGTGTGATATTTTTATCGAGCCTCACGAATTAATAAAATACAAACTAATGGATATAACTAAAATTGTAGAAATATATCGCTTAGGCTACAAAGAAACAAAAAGAATATTGGCTGAAAATAAAGAAAAGATCGATTCACTTAACTTAGTTTAAGAATTTCTTTTATAGCTTTATGAAGAATTTCTTTATGATCAAAAGCCATTGACGGAATTTCTTTTACATTAAACCATTTTGCATTTCTTGCATCATCTGCCGCCCTGAAGAAAATATTTCTTGATGTTGCAAAGCCGTAATATACTACAGAAACTACTCTGTGCCTCGGGTCACGGTCTATTGCATCGAAAGTAAAAAATTGATTTAATTTAATACCTGTTATTCCTGTTTCTTCTTTAAGTTCGCGTAGGGCAGCTGATTCAAGGGTTTCATCAATATCCATGAATCCGCCCGGTAAAGCCCACATACTTTCAAATGGCGGTTTATCACGCTGTATAAGCATTACAAAAACATCGTCCTTTTCTTTTGCGAAAATAATAATATCAACGGTAAGCGCAGGGCGTGGATATTCGTATGTCATAGGTAAAAGTAAATTAGAAAATTAGTTTTTTAAGAAATTAAGGTTGTAGATCATTATTCAACATTAAGAATTTAAATCGGAGTAAATAAATTTATATAAATATAAACTCTAATATATGCTTCAATTATGTTTATTAAAATACTCAAATATAATAACACCTTTTGCTTTCCCGGCAGTTTCTTGTAATTCCTCGAGCGAGATTTTTTTTATATTGTTCACCGATTTGAATTTTCTTAGTAATAACTGCATGGTTTTTTCTCCAATACCTTCAATTTCCGTAAGCTGCGATTGTGTCAGCGATTTCTCTCTTTTGCTTCGGTGATGTGTTATACCGAAACGATGCGCTTCGTCGCGAATTTGCTGAATGATTTTTAATGTTTCAGATCTTTTATCAAGATATAACGGCAGAGAATCTCCCGGATAATAAATCTCTTCAAGCTTCTTGGCAATTCCGATTATACCAATCTTACCGCGCAGATTAAGTTTTTCAAGACTCTTTAAAGCGGAACTTAACTGTCCTTTACCGCCATCTACAATAATTAGCTGAGGCAATGATTTATTTTCATCAAGCATTCGTTTGTATCTTCTATAGATTATTTCTTCCATTGAAGCAAAATCATTAGGTCCTTCAACGGTTTTAATATTAAAATGCCTGTACTCTTTTTTTTCAGGTTTTGCATTTTTAAAAACTACCATTGCAGCAACAGGAAAAGCCCCCTGTATATTTGAATTGTCGAAACATTCAATATTGGCAGGCAGTTCATTCAAACGGAGGTCTTTCATCATTTGTTCCAAAATACGTTTTGAATGTCTTTCAGGATCAACAAGGTCTTTTTGTTTTTGCTTTTCAAGCATGTAATATTTTGCATTCCTTAAGGAAAGTTCAAGAAGTTGCTTTTTATCGCCTTTTTGCGGAACAGTATAAGTTATTTCAGGAATTGTAACTTGAGGGATAAACGGAAGAATCAGTTCTTTTGAATTACTTTCAAAGCGTTTTCTGAAATCGGTAATTGCGAATGAAAGAATTTCTTCATCAGGTTCATCAAGTTTTTTCTTTATTTCTACAGAATGGGTTTGTACTATAGCGCCATCAATTACTTTAAGATAATTTACGTATCCATTGTTTTCATTACTGACAACAGAGAACACATCAACATTGGTAATGGCGGGGTTTACAATAGTAGATTTGCTTTGATATTTTTCAAGGAGTTCGATTTTCCCTTTTACAACCTGTGCTTTCTCGAATTGCAATGTTGCTGAAAATTCTTTCATCAGCGATTTAAGTTGTTTTTGAACATTGCTGATATTACCTTTTAAGATGTCCTGAATGTTCGCTATTGTCGTATTATAGTCTTCTTCCGTTTGCAAAGCCGCACAAGGACCTTTACAATTACCTATATGAAATTCAAGACAAACTTTTAATTTTCCGGCGCGAATATTTTCATCTGTAAGTTTATAATTACAATTTCTTAATTGATATAATTGTTTTATCAGGTCGAGCAATGTGTGCATTAATCTTACTGAAGCATAAGGACCGTAATATTGCGAGCCGTCATTAATAATATTACGTGTTGGGAAAATACGGGGAAAATGTTCGTTTTTAATACAAATCCAAGGAAATGTTTTATCGTCTTTAAGCAAAATATTATAACGTGGCTGCAATTCTTTTATTAAATTATTTTCGAGAAGCAGCGCATCAAATTCGGTTTGAACAACAGTATAACGGATGTCGGTAATTTTTTTTACCATAACATTCACTTTTCCATTTTCATGAATTTCTTTTGAAAAATAAAATGAAACTCTTTTTTTAAGATTTTTTGCTTTGCCCACGTAAATAATGGTTCCTGAAATATCATAAAACTGATAAATACCAGGTTTGTCGGGAAGGTTTTTAAGAATAGAAATGATATGCTCTTGTAATATTGTCAATATAATTCTTTATTTTCAAATTAATATAATACTTAGCATTATAGCACTATTTTCTTTTTCTTATTCACTGGTTTTACTCTTCAATTTATTTTTCCATCAATTAACTTTAACAACTTTCAATCCAACTTCCATTATGCAGACAGTGGGTGTAGTAGGCATCCTGTTGATGATCTCAAATTTGTAAGCTCCTATGGAATTGAATTTTGTTTTTACCATTATCGGAACATCGGCATCCCAAATGTCGCCACCCGGGTTACCTATGAATTTCCCGTTCTCATCACGAAGTTTTAGTTTGTAATTTTTGGAACGTTCTTCACCTGAAGGAGTATTAATGGTAACATTTACAAGTAAGCCATCATAAGGATAATTGTCAATGTGCCGTACCGGAATATAAACGGTATAAAACGAGGATGTGTCTTTTACTGGTACTTCGAAAGTCAATGTTTTGTTCATTGGCCATTCGTTGTCGTCCATTTCAATGAGCTTTTCATAAACCTTGTTTTTACCACATGAAAATAAAAACAGAGCAATGATCAATGCAAAAAAAATCTTTTTCATAATAGGTTTTGTTTGTAACAAAAATAAAATAAAATTTTTTATGTTATTGGGGTTGACAAAATGAATCAACTTTTCAGCTTTGATACAAAATTTCTAAATTCCTTTTCGATCTGATCTCTCACTTTCCTATAAACAGCAAGTTTTTCTTCATCACTTCCTGTTGCGGTTGCGGGATCCTCAAAATTTATGTGCAGCCTGTGTTTTACATTTCCTGTAAAAACAGGGCATGTTTCTTTGGCGTCATCACAAACTGTGATAACATAATCAAAATTTTCTTTCAAAAACAGGTCAACATTTTTTGGAATTTGTTTTGAAATGTCAATTCCCTGCCTGCCGGTAGGCATGGCTTTCTCAGTCATTACCTTTACAGCATAAGGATTAACTATGCTTTCAGCATTTGTTCCAGCTGAATATACTTCCATATCTTTATCAAAAGATTTTAGAAACCCTTCTGCCATCTGGCTGCGACAAGTATTTCCTGTGCAAATTATTAATATTTTCATGATTTAAAAATAACTAATTTCCAATACTCAACCGCAGAACTTCCAATAATATTTAACTTCATAATTGGACATTGAGTGTTGAGCATTGGTTATTATTTTTCGATTAAATTAACAACACTTATCTTTTGAAGAAGAACAATCACAACTGGGTTCTGTCCCTTTCAGCAAACCATTAATAATACCTGCCGCACAGCCAACACCCGATCTTACGCTGATAGCTCCTTCCGGACAATTTTTTTCGCAAGCGCCGCATTCCATACAATAATCTCTGTTCCGGATTATTGCTTTTTTGTCTTTTACAACAAACACTTCATGCGGGCAAACAATTGTACACATCTTGCAACCATTGCATTTCTGCCAGTCAAGTTCAAGAGTAACAACATTTTTTAAATACACAAATCTGTTCATATTATATAAATCTTGTAAAAATCCATCCAACTAATCCAATGCTTGCTGCAATAATTTGCAAAGGCAATGATAATTTCATTTCTTTCTGAACACCGCTCAGTGAAGTAAATGTAGAAGAACCCGTGAAATTCATTGCAAGAAATGATGATATGCTTCCGGTTATTAAAAACCATGAAATAATTTCAAATATATTATTTCCCAAAAAATGAAAGTACAATAAAATAAAGCCAATCACCAGTCCTAAAAAAAGTCCTTTTAATGAAAATCTTTTGAATGGTATCCAGGGCAGCAATATTGGCGTTAATGCGCATCCCGCAAAATATGCAGAAAATAAATTGATAAACGATTTGCCGCCATTTTCCCATGCAAGGTCAATGGAATACCCGTGAATATTTAATCCTGAAAGAATAAAAAATAATGCAGGAATAAAAAGCAGGTAATATTTTCCATAAGTAAGTTCAACAGGAATTAATTTTGCTCTTTCTTTAAGCGGGAATTTTACTTTTCGCATTTCGGGAGTTGCTTTAAAACCCGAATCTACAAATGCTTTGATATCATCAGCGCGTACAGGCCCGTATATAACATGAAAGCCTGTTTTATTTTTTACTTCGTGCGCTGAAACTCCTGTCGCTCCTAATTGCGGAACAATAATTTTCCTGTGCGAAACTATTTTTTCAAGTTCATGGGCTTTTATTCTATATACTAATTCTTTTGTCCCGAAAGTTCCTTTTCCGGCAGCACACCATACATTGACACCTTTTGTATCAAGCACGAGTATCCATGCATTCATTTTGTGCAAAGCGCGGCGTAAATGATCGAAACTTAATTTAAAATTTGCAGAAACAAAAATATTTGAATTTTCATCCGGATTACCCACAGCATATAAACCTTGTTTTACTTTGTAATCCATACGTCCTATAGACCAACGAACTTTTATTGTGCTCCACACATCATTTGATGACCACACTGTGGAAACCTGCGCTACATTGCCTGCTACTGTTTTTATTTGACCCGTTATGAAATCTTTTCCCATAGAATCAAATAGTAATTAAAAAATAAAAACCTATAATCAAAAGCGTAATTCCGCCAGCATACTTTATTATCTTCCCAAAGGTTGATGCTCTTTTTGAAATTTTTCCGAAACCGAAACCAATACCTACCATTGATGCAGCCAGTGGCAAACCGTATCCAAGTGCGAAAGCAAGCAATAATAATATTCCCCACAAAACATTTCCTTTGACAAATGTTGCCGCGAGCACTATCGGGAAAACCGGATTGCAGCAGGTGTTGAATGCCGTGGCAAGTCCGCCTACTGTTAATCCGAATATAATGGATGAAAAAATACTGCCATTACTATTTTTTGAGTTCACTGAGATGCTGGGAATCCTGAATGGTAGCAGGTCAAGAGAAAATAATCCGAAAAAGATCATAACAAATCCGGCAAATATTTTCCAATAAATTCCAAACGAATCGCTTATCAGGTTGCTTGCATATCCAATGACTCCGCCAATAATAGCCATTGAGATTATATTTCCCAACAGGAAAAAAATACCGCTCCAGATAATTGCTTTTGTTTTTCCGGTAGAGCCAACTGTTCCGGTATAACCGGCAACAATTCCAATAATTGCGAAATTGCAACCGCAGGAAATAACACTTATCAAACCAAGAAGTAAAACCGCAATTAATGCAGCTATTCCGGCTTGGTCGCTATTCATTGCATGACTGATCCACTCTTCCATCATTATTTATTTTTCGAACAACATGAGGAATTTTTTTCGGGCTCACAGGCTTTTGTTGTTGAGGTATTATTACAGGAAGATTTTTCCGTCGCTTTATCGCTTTTTGATTTCGAACAACAAGATGAATTATTTTCATTGTTGCGCACTTTTGTTTTAGTTGAATCGCAGCAAGAAGATTTTTCTGTTGCTATTGTTGCTCCATTAGATATAGGGTTATTGCTACTGTTAACTAATTTTATTGTAACAATTGCAATAGCTGCAACAACAATAACAATAAACACTATTTTCATCCACAATTTACTTTTCTTTGGAGCGCAGCAATCGGTTCCGCATCCACAATCCTGTTTTGAATTTTTTTCGTTTTCCATGTTAATTGTTTTTAAGTTTTATTTTTTAATGATTAAATTCACAACTGTGACAATTTCCTCCGCAAGCCATTTCCTGCGATGAACTTTGTTTTTTCTGCGCATTAGGGTCGCGGTATTCATCGCATTCTGTTTTGCATGAAGAACAAATGGCAACAAACTTCATGCAAGGTCCATAGACCGGATCTTTCCATTCTTTTTTAACTCCTATAGCCTCAAAAATATTCTTACAGGAAACACACCAGAATTTTTCTTTCATATTTTATTGATTTGATATTTCAAAATATTTTTTCTTAAACCAGAAAGCTACATTCACTAAGCTTATTAAAACAGGCACTTCCACAAGTGGACCAATCACTCCAACAAATGCTTCACCCGAGTTAATACCGAAAATTGCAATGGCGACAGCAATAGCTAATTCAAAATTATTGCTGGCAGCCGTAAATGATAATGCCGTTGATTGTCCGTAAGTAGCTTTCGCTTTCCTGCTAATAATAAAAGATACAAAGAACATAATGATAAAATATATTGTTAGCGGAATAGCGATACGGATAACATCAAACGGAAGCTGAACAATATTTTTGCCTTTTAAAGAAAACATCACGATGATTGTGAAAAGCAGTGCTACCAATGTAATCGGGCTTATCTTAGGAATAAATTTAGTGTGATACCATTCCTTATTTTTTACACGAATAAGGATAGTACGTGTTAAAAATCCTGCAATAAAAGGAATCCCAAGATAAATGAAAACGCTTTTTGCAATCTGAGCGATGGTTATTTTTTCAACAATAGAATTGGTAGGCAACCCAAACCAGCCAGGTAATACAGCAATAAAAATATAAGCATATACAGAAAAGAAAAGTACCTGGAAAATTGAATTAAAAGCAACAAGTCCGGCGCAATATTCTGTATCGCCTTTTGCAAGTTCGTTCCATACAATAACCATTGCAATACATCTTGCAAGACCTATCAATATTAATCCGTACATATAATCAATATTGAATTGCAAAAAAATTATTGCCAGTAAAAACATAAGTACGGGACCAATGATCCAATTCTGCACTAGTGAAATAGAGAGTATTTTATAATTACGAAATACTTTTCCAAGTTCCTCGTATTTCACTTTTGCAAGTGGAGGATACATCATAAGGATCAATCCTATTGCAATAGGAATATTAGTAGTGCTGTCGGGCGAAGATTTCAGCGAATCCCAGAAATCGGCAACGATAGGAAATAAATAACCTGAAAATACACCAATGAACATGGCTATAAAAATCCACAAGGTCAAATACCTGTCTAAAAATTTTAATCGTTTTTTCTTTGATTCCATAATTTTAAAAATTGAAAATTTCTTAAAATATATATTTATCATTAATTAAAAAATCCAATTAAATAAAAATCCAACGATCATAATGCCAACGCCAACAATAACAATAAATGTAAAGATTAAAGGGAGTTTCAGTACTTTTCTTAGAATGATCATTTCAGGCAATGACAGACCAATTACAGACATCATAAAAGATAGAGCTGTTCCTAATGATGCGCCTTTTTCAATTAAAACAGAAACTATTGGTACTATTCCGGCAGCATTAGAATATAAAGGAATACCTATTAAAACGGAAAGAGGAACAGCATACCATACGTCTTTGCCCATAAATGAAACCATAAATTCGGCAGGAACATAACCGTGAGCACCAGCGCCAACAGCAATACCTAATGCAACGTACAACCAAACTTTTCCGACAATATCAATAATCGCATTGTAGCCAAATTTTATTCTATCCGAGAATTTTGTTTTTTCTTCACCCAATGTATTTTTACCAACCTTGGTTTCGTACACCCAGGGTTCAATCCACTTTTCAAGCCTAAGCTTACCAATGATCCATCCTGCAACTATTGCAATAAACAAACCTGTTCCAATATATATTAATGCAACTTTCCAACCAAACATGCCATACAAGAGAATTACAGCCACTTCATTTATCATAGGTGCTGCAATGAGAAATGAAAAGGTAACACCTAAGGGAATACCTGCCTCAACAAAGCCCAGAAATAATGGAATGGCAGAACATGAGCAAAAAGGAGTAACAATGCCAAGCATGGAAGCCATAACGTTTCCGGTAAATGTTTTCTTTCCCTCCAATGTTTTGCGGGTTCGCTCCGGAGTGAAAAAAGTACGGATTATACCTACAAAGAAAATAATCAGAGTAAGTAATAACATGACTTTGGGAAATTCAAAAATAAAAAAACAGATTGCTTCTGCCAGATGCTCGCCTTTAGTCATGCCAAGCGCAGAAAAAACTACCCAATCGGTAAAGGGTTGTAAATAATGATAGATCAAATACCAAATTGGTAACAATAATAAAGGCAATATTATTTTGCCTGTTGAATTTTTAAAAAAAATAGTTTTCATCTTACTATCCCTTTAAATAAAAAATATACATATAATAAATACCAACAATAATAAATACAACAGCAACAACTCGTCTAAACCATTTTTCAAAAACTTTAATTTTATTATAAAATCCACCAATGCTTGAAACGCTGAATGCAAGAATGTAAGCAATTATTACAACAGGAAGACCAGTAGCAACGGCAAAAACGAAAGGAAGAAACAAACCATCCGGACTATTGATAGATATTGGTATCAACATTCCAAAATACAACACTCCGCTATAAGGACAGAATGCAAGGGCAAAAATAATTCCCAATAACAATGCGCTCCATCCACTTCCTGACCTGCTTTTCTTTTCCAAATTTTCAGACACTTTGCTTAATCCAGAGATTTTTATTTTTATCATGTCCATCATTATGAAACCTATAATAATAAGTAGTGGTCCTAAAATTCTTTCTCCATATAACTGGAAAAATTTTGCAACATGAAATTTGCTTGCGCCAAAATAAAGAATAACACCTAAGCCTGTATAACTTACTGCACGGCCTAAAGTATAAAGCAAACCATTGATAAAAATTTTCTTTTTATTTTTTATATCCTTGCTGATATATCCAATGGCAGTAATGTTGGTGGCAAGCGGGCAGGGACTGATAGCAGTCATTAATCCCAGAATAAAAGCATACAAGACCGGAACGGAAGTATTGTCAAGAAGGTTTTGTAAAAATTCCATTTTAGTTTATTTAAGGAATTCGTTAATTTTTTGTTTTAGTTCTTTTGAAAAAACTTCAGGAAAATGAACTTTCGAAAATGCCCATGATGTGATATCTTCTTTTTTAATTTCTTTGCTGTTCCTGTATTCTGTAAGGGCTAATGTGGCGCCATAAGCGTCATATTTTTTTGCCAGATCGGCATTTTCAGGCAGCTCGCAATTCAAAGCAGCAAATCGAATAATTCCACTATCAAGTTCCGTTTTAAAAAGAGAATCAATGGTTTTTCGCAATTCTGATTCAATGCTCATGCATGTATGGCAGCGATTTGTTAAATGAAAATAATAAACCTGCACTTTCAGTTTAGAGTTAATGTTTTTATCTGTTGTTATACTATCTTTTGCCTGACCAAACGACAAAACAGATAAAAAGGATAAAGTAATCGAAAACAAAATTTTTTTCATATCATTTAATTTTTAGAGTGAGTTATTTTAAAGCTTTAGTAATCGTTTCTTTTAATATTTCAATAAATTTTTCTTCTTTGTTCTTTGCAAATTTGAATCCGTCGCCTGTAAGATCAGTTGTTGTTTCCTTCCCTTTTAAAACGCGTACAACAAAAAGACTTGATCCGAAAGCTTGATATTTTTCCGAAATTTTCTTATTGGCATCATCATCCACATTTAATATTTGACGTTTTATTCGACCCTGCTTTACTTCGGCAGCAAAATAAGTGTTCAGGGTTTTGGTAGTGGCTTCTTCAATAGCAATACATGAAGGGCAACGATTGGTAACATAAAAATTGTAAATTAATATAGTCGGTTTTTCGGCAAAACTTGCCGATTCCTTTATGGAAGATTTTGAAGCCGAGCTTACAGTTATTGTGTCTTTGTTGGTTTTCTGCGTTGACGTTGCTGTCGTATCTTTATTAACAACGCTGCTGTCTTTGGCATCATTCACTTTTTGATTTGCACTGTTATTGCAGGCCGAAACAAACAACAAAAACAAGAAAACAAACATTAAAACAAATAAGTTTTTAAATTTTCTCATACGTTTCATAATTTTTTAGTAATAGTTGATTTTAAAATTTGTTCAAGTGTATCAGGTTTATTTATGGCGTACATATAAGCAACATCCGTAAGGTCTTCTGCAACTTTATTGATATTATTATACGATATAATATACAATCCTGACCAGGTACATTTAAATTTTTTAGCTATTGAATCATTTGCGGGCTGGTTTATGTCCAGATCAAAGTAAGCAAGCGTTCCATCTTTTATTTCTTTCTGAAAATATTTTTCAGTTGTGGATATAGAAATGCTTTTGATGGCTTTGCATGTCATGCATCCTTTTTTTTGATGCAAGTAATAAACACTTACTTTTGGAGTTAAAAAAACAGTTGTTGAAGTGCTGCTATTTTCCTTATTATTTTTAGGCTTACAAGCAAAGAGAGAAGCGATTAGTATAAAAATAAAATATTTTTTCATAGTGTAGGTTTCGTTATTTTCAGTAATTACGAAATGAAAATTTTAAAAAATTATTTCATAAAATCATTCAAAATCATTTTGGCAATTTTCCAGTTTTTACGATTAATACAATATTTAATTTTAGGTGGTTCAATGTCGCCCTGTATCAATCCTGAATATTTTAACTCCTTTAAATGCTGTGACAATGTGGAACGGGCAATAGGAATATCACCTATCATTTCGCCACTGGTACAACAAGTTTGTAATCCATTCAGTTTTTCTAAAATATAAACACGTGCAGGATGACTTAATGCTTTTGCAATACGGGCAATTTGCTCGTGTTGAGCAGTAAACTTGGGTTTTGTAGCCATAATATCACTGGTTATTGGCGATTATATCTCTTAGCTCTTTCACTGAAGGGACTCTTCCACTAAAAATAACTTTTTCGTTAATTACTAGTGCCGGAGTACGCATTACGCCATAAGCTATAATTTTAGTAATGTCTTCCACCTTTTCAACATTAGCATCTAAATTCATTTCGGCTAAAGCATTGTAAACTGTTTTTTCAAGTGTTTTGCAATTTGCACATCCTGTGCCTAATACTTTTATTTCCATTTTAAATATGTTTTTATGTTTCGCAAAATTACGAAATGTTTTTGATGAAAAAATAAAAAAAATGTTAATTTTTTTGAAGGACAAAAAAAATCTAACTGATTATCCCCTATGAAAAGACAAAAAGTTAGATTTTTTAAATACAAACTAACAAACTAAACTAAATAATCAACCACTACACTTGTTAATGCAGTCGATTATATTTACTATGGCATCATTTTTCAGGAAATAATAGGTTTGTTTCCCCTCCCTTTTAGAAGATAATACCCCTTTATTTTTAAGTATGTTGAGATGATGTGAAGCTGCTGCCTGCTCAATATTAAGCTTTAAGTAGATTTCAGTTACATTTAACTTAATATGAATTTCAAGCATTGAAATTATAGCAATTCTCATAGGATGAGCAATTGCACGTAATCTGCCTGCAGCATCTTCTAATTTTTTTATATCAATTTCAGTTTTATTCATTATAATAAAATGAATTATCGGACAAATGTATAAAAAATTAATATAAAAGAACAAATAATTAAGATTTATTTTCTGAAAAGGGAGATAAACTCAAATTTAGACCCATCAAACAATCCCTTGTCGCTTAGTTTTATTTGCGGAATTACCAATAGTGCCATAAATGAAAGTGTCATAAAAGGCGCGGCAAGCGTAGTCCCCAAAACTTTTGCTTTAAGATCGATTTGTTTATATTTTAAAGCAACAGAATACCCATCTGCGTTTGACATCAAGCCTGCAACGGGTAATGATAATACACATGATTCATTATTGCCATTTATTACCGAAATACCGCCTTTATTTTTAATAACTATATTGATAGCTTTAACAAGGCAGCTATCGTCAGCTCCAACTGCAATGATATTATGACTGTCGTGGGCTACTGTTGATGAAATTGCTCCTTCTTTCAGCCCAAAGTTTTTTATAAAAGCAACAGCAGGTTTTGAAGGTTGATAGCGGTTAATGACCACAATTTTCAATATATCCCTTTCCGTATCGCTTACAACAAATCCATCTTTAATTTTTGCAGGCATATCCAAACAATTAGTTATTAATTGACCTTCAAGAGCTTCAATTACCCTTATGATATCTCCTTCAGCTTTTACTTCTATATCTTTTTCCGTAATATTATTACAGTTGAATTTATTTACGGGTTTTTCATCAACAGAAAGAATAAGGCTTTTCCCATTTTCAGCGACTTTTATTCCTTTGATATAAGTAGCTTTAACATTAAAATCTTTTAGGTCGCTTACCATAATAAAATCTGCATCATCGCCGGGTTGCAGAAGTCCCGTATTAAGATCGTAATGTTTAACCGGGTTATAAGTAAGACAACGTATAACTTTAATTGAATCGTACCCTTTTGAAACAGCTCTTTTCGCAAGATAATTCAAATGAAATTTTTCCAATTCGTCAGGATGTTTATCATCCGAGCAGAACATCACAAAATCGCTGTATTTATCGAGCAATCCAATAAGATCATCGAAGTTTTTTGCGGCACTTCCTTCACGGATAAGTATTTTCATGCCGCATTTTATTTTATCTATGGCTTCTTCCATTCCAAAGCATTCGTGATCAGTAGTAATTCCTGCGTCAGCGTATTTTTTTGCGTCAGTGCCTTTTAATCCGGGCGCATGACCATCAACAGGCTTCCCGATTTTTTTAGCTAAAGAAAGTTTTGCCATCACTTCTTCATTGGCGAAAAGGACACCCGGAAAATTCATCATTTCTGCTAAATAATAAATATCATCAAGCTCTAGCAATTCTTCTGTTTCACTTATCCCAAGAGAAGCTCCGGAAGTTTCGAATGGCGTGGCAGGAACACATGACGGAGCGCCGAAATAAAATTTAAATGGAACTTTTTTCCCGTTAGCGATCATAAATTTTACGCCGTTTATTCCCAGTACGTTAGCTATTTCATGGGGATCGGAAACCGTTGCCACGGTGCCATGTGTAACTGCAATACGAGCAAACTCCGATGGAATAAGCATTGAGCTTTCAATATGCACATGCGAATCGATAAATCCGGGCATGATAAAGGGACCGCCTTTACTGTCGCCTTTTTCAACAGATATAATTTTACCATTTTCAACATTAATGGTTCCTTCGATAATACATTGTTGTATTACATCAATTATTTTACCTGAAATTGAGAATTTAGTTGATTTGTCCATGATGTTTAATTTTTTATGTTGAATTTATTAAATCTCTTTATGGTTTAAAACCTGGCTAATTGGGCGAAAATCGTATTATATAGTTGGTGTTTTTTTACCTCGCTGCTCACAGAGAGTTTATCATTTCCGAATTATTTTATGGATGTTACGCATATGTAATATTTGTTTATTGGTGTCACTCAGAGTCCAAAGAACAAAAGTTAACCATATAAAAACATAAAATGATACCCTCTGCGGGTTGCTATAAGAGTCAATAATACCCAAAAGTCGCAAACAAGTTAATAAAGACACCTAAAGATGTTGATAAAACAGAGCTTTAGGATGTCTTTTATATCACCCAAAAGGTGAAATTTGGGTTTTCAAACTCTCAATAAGAAACCCAATGGACAAAATTACA
>CAINEZ010000236.1 GCA_903847905.1 uncultured Bacteroidota bacterium | reverse complement strand
TAAGGGAGTTTCCTCAGCAATTCCGCACCATTGATATCGTTCGCAACACTGACAATACGCTTTCAATCATTATTACCAATGTCGATCCGGCAGTCAGGGACGGCTCTCCTGCTGCAATGTCCCGTTTTTATGCGGTAGCAGCCATGCAGCTATACCAAACTCCTGCACCTTATGCTCCTACCTGTGTTTACAATGCAGAACTCATCAAACAATTGAGCCCTGAAATGCAGACAAAAATTCAGAACTATGGAACACCGATACAAAAGTAATTATGGGGTTCAAAATTCCTTTCTCTTTTTGATATTTGATAATGATATTTTTGAATATAAAATATTTACTAATAAAATCCCATATAATGACAGGAAAATGGATTTATTTTAAGAAAACACATTACTAAGTAAAACCTTCACTTTGGGGGTTCTGAAAAACTATAGATCGCTGCCGCAGATATGCACTAAAAGCAGTTTTTACAGCATTTTCCATTATGGCACGATATTTTCAACAACCAGGTATTCTGAAAAGTCCATATACCCCATTGAAATATTAACCAAGATGATACTTTTCCAGCCTACTCATCACTAAAATGTTCAATCCTTCTTACAGCAACTCTCGCCTTTCTTGCAGAACCTGGTGCAGTAAAAGTAGCAGCAGGCTCCAATAATGCCTAAACAGATCATGTGTTTGATGATGGATTTCATTGTTACCTCCATGTTTTTGTAATAGATTATTGAATAAGCATTAAACGAGATTTCTTCAAGATGTTTTTAATTGAAGAAGGTTCCCTTTCCCCACAGTTCAATGATGCCTGATAACCCAATAACTATTTCAACTGGTCGATTGGTCAACCTGACATCTTGAGAACTACATCTGGCAGAACCAAGATTAATGAAAGATTAATATTTTCAAGGTTACGTTAATCCAGAAAGAGGAATAGTCACTTCCGGAAAACGTCCAAGATTAACAGATTAACGAAAAATCCATATCTTTTTATATTTCATTTATTTTTATATTTTTCTTTTAAATTTCTGAAAATAAACAAGTTATGAAAAATACGTTAATCTGTTAATCTTTGGTTGTAACGCATTTAAATCATTCCAGATATGAGATTAACTTGAAAATATTTTATTAATCTCTTTTTAATCTCATCAACCTCTAGTTAAGGCATTTAAGCATTATTAAACCTGTGGGGGAAAGGGCACTTGAATCTTTTTACTCAGATGTTTTTATGTTGAAGGCATCATATTGACTAATTCTGAAGGAAATACATCCATTTAACCTATAAAAACGCACAGCTGTTCGTTTTCCTCAGTCATTTTCTCCATATATTTCCTCTTTTAAAAAAAGAATAAGACATGAAAAACGCAGGATCCTGCGTTTTTGTAGAGATGTAAGATTACGAATGATACCCTAGCTGCTGAAATAGTCGGTCTATATTCCTCCTGAGCATAAGTGCGTATTCCGGGCCAAAGCGGCCACCGAATATGATTCAAAACGGCCAGTGATTATGATTCAAAGCGGCCACTCATTATGACGCAAAGTGGCCGGGGATTATGATGAAAGCGGCCACCCTCTGAAGCCTGAAACGGTGCTGGATAAATCTTGATAGGAGTTATGGTACACGCCTGTCCTAAAACGGTCGGGAGT
>CAINEZ010000235.1 GCA_903847905.1 uncultured Bacteroidota bacterium | reverse complement strand
ATTGGCCGCATTTTTTAGGGCTTTTTTAGTTTTATTAGAATGATATAATTATTATGACATATGTTTCAGGTTTAAACCATACAAAATGATAAATACAATTGGAAAGATCAGCCCTGAAACCATCATAAAGGTTCCGAGAGGTCCGTAACCACCCATAAGTGCAAAGGTAGCGATAGCAGGAGCAATTTCGCCTACTATATAAATAAAATATCCGTTTTTCTTCAATTTCCACATCATTAAAACACCTGCAAGGCATATCAAATTTGCAACTATCTCAATAGTATAAAGAGTTTGCCCCCATTTTACAAGCGTATCTACCATACCTCCAAGCGGAGAGTTTTCCATAGCACTTCCATATTGATTAATTAATTCAGTAGTAGCAGAAAAAGTAATTAGGCTGTATACAGCGCTAATAATTCCAATGCCAATTCCTACAAAGCTTAAGATGCATAAAACAGTTAAGAACGAAGGTCTTTTTTTTGTTTCAGCTACAGGATTCATGTTTTGTTGTTCCATGTTTTTAAGTTTTTAAGTTAGTTAAAAATTAATTATTTTAAGATAAAGTAAACAAATTTACTTTTTAAATAATTATTTGCAAGAACTATTCTGAATTTTTTGCTAACAAATATTTCAACAAAACGATTTTTATATCATAAAATATTGAAAATTAGGTATAATGGACAAAATTAATGCCTTTTTATAGCCTAAAAATAAAATTATTAGTTAATGGACAAAGTTAATGAAATGTAGAAAATGAAAAATAATATATGCCGGCGGGCAAAATTGATAAGAAAACGAAATGACTTTTTATTTATTGCAGAATTGCTACACGTCCAAGATATTGATGGGTTAAGCCATTTTTATCACTAAGGCTGATCTTATATACATAAACATCCATAATAATATCATGCAATACATCGCCTTTATTCATATAAGTTCCATTCCAGCCTTCTTCCAAATTAGTCGTTTTGAATGTAAGGTTTCCCCAACGATCATAAATCGTCAATTCATAATTTCCAGATTCAATATTAATTCCTTTCGGGAAAAAGATATCATTAATACCATCACCATCAGGAGTAAATGCATTTGGAACATATATAGTAAAAATATCATTTACGATAACAGTATCAATATATGTGTCTGAACAACCATTATCATCAGTAACTATAAGCGTTACTAAGTATGTCCCTATATTATTAAAAATATGAGTAACAGTTGAGCCACTTGCAGATGAATTTCCATCACCAAAATTCCATTGCCAGTTTACAATATTCCCTGAAGAATTATCATAGAAAGTAGCATCTCCGTTATAAATTGTCAGCATACTTGGTTGAACAGTGAATCCGGCAGTGGGTCCCTGTGAACCAAAAACATTTACACCGGTAGTAATTGAACAAACTCCGTCATTAACAGTTACTGTATATGCTCCGAAAGAAAGCCCTGTAGCAATGTTTGAAGTTTGTGGAGGAGTGGTACTCCATGTATATGAATATGACCCTGTACCCTGCGACACAGTCGCTATTGCGCTGCCATTCGCCATGTTGCAATCTTCATTTAATGCAGTAACAGTAACTACAGGTCCTCCGGTCTGGGTAATAGTAACATTCGCTGTTGCTGAACATCCCCCTGCGTCAGTAGCTGTAACAATATAGTTTCCGGCGGAAGCATTCTGAAGGTTTTGTGATGTTTGAGGCGGGATAGAATTCCAATTGTATGTATATGGCTGAGTTCCTCCCTCAACATTAACCGTCGCTGATCCATTATCCTGATTACAACTTGCATTAATTACCCCTGCTATATTAGCAGACAAACCATTTGAACTTGGAATTGATACAGTACTAACTACGGAACATCCATTTGCATCATGGACTGTTAATGAATACGTACCTGCCGATACAGCAGTAAGGTTTTGAGTTGTCTGCCCGTTAGACCATGCATAAACATAAGGTGAAGTTCCTCCTATAGGTGTTGATGATGCTCCCCCGTCGGACTGTGCGCAGCTCGCATTTAAAATATTCGATATTTGAAGGGAAAGCCCTGCATTACTAGCCACTACAGCAGTTGCAGTAGTATTGCATGACCCACAGAAAACGGTTACAATATATGTGCCTGAAGGTATATTAAAGGCCGTTGAAGTTGACTGCTGTGGAACAGTATTCCATAAATATGTAAATCCTTCTGTGCATGTACCCGAAGGTAAAACAGTAGCAGAGCCATTTGATTGTCCACAGCTTTCATTTGTTGAAGTAGTTGTTGCATTTAACGGATCAACATTTACAGTAATTGTAGTGCTTCCAGAGCATCCGGAACCATCAGTCCCATTAATTATATATGTTGTAGTAGTCAGAGGAGTTGCATTCACAATTTGTCCCGTAGTAGCGGAAAGGTCTGTAGCAGGACTCCATGAATAATTTTGCGCGCCATATGCTGTCAATTGAACGCTGGCGCCAGGGCAAATAGTGGAAGTACCAGGAGTTACAGAAATAACAAGGTTAGAACCAACAGTAACTTTAACAGAATCTACGGAATGACAACCGTATGAATTGGTAACAGTAACATAATATATCGTTGTATTAACAGGACTTGCAGTAGGATTCGAAATATAAGGATTACTTATGCCGGCAGACCATGAATAAGAAACGCCTCCTGATGCATTCAATGTAACACTTCCACCACTACATACTGAAACATCAGGACCTGCTTCAGCAGAAAAATTATTTACAACAACTGTAACCGGCTGGTGGTAGGTTCCGGGGCATGTGCCAACGTAATATGTAGTTGTGGCAGTTAAAAGTGGCGTAGTAAAATCGTGACCTGTTCCAAGCATATTTCCACCGGCTATTGCATCATACCAATAAATAATAGCTCCCTGTGGGGGTGTTCCCATTATAGTTGCAGTAAGAGCTGCTGAATTTCCTGAACAAATAGTATCGTTTGGGGCATCAATGTAAAAAGCAGAAATTGAGGCATTGCTGATCCCTGCGCCTCCTTTTGTTGCGCCATTAGGCGGAAATTCTGTTAAAGCCGAAGAATTAGTAGTTCCGTTAGTTCCGCCATTAGCTACACTTGTAACTGACCCGTTAGATATAGCAATGTAACCGCCGCTGCCACCGCCGCCGGGACCTTCTGCCTGATGTGTAATAGTAAGATATAATGGTGTAATAACCTGATCACCACCTTTACCGCCATTTGCATTGGCAGTAATACCGCCCGAAGTGCCGGTACTTTTAATAATTATAGTACCACCACCACCGCCACCACCGGCGCCATCAGCGCCGCCATCTCCAAATATACCACTTCCTGATGTAGAATTTGCAGCAGCAGCGCCATTGCTTATAACCTGACCGCTTCCGGAAACATTTCCATACGACTGAATAAAAATTATACCTCCTCCATTAGCGCCTGAACTTCCTTTACTGTCATTTTGTTCTCCTGCGCCACCGCCGCCGCCCATAAATATTCTTCCTGTACTATTATCAAGAGGTCTGCCTCCTAATCCGCCGCACCACCTGCGAAAATCGCCTTTCCAGGCCGTAGATAATGTAACATTATACGGTCCTAATATTAAAGGATCTAGTGTTGAATCGGAAAATGAATAACCACCTCTTCCGCCGCCGGATGAAGTTGAATATGCAAAATCTGCTCCCTCAAGGTTCCATGCTTGTATCCATGTTGGATCGCTTACATCAGGGTTTCCCTGCCCTGTCCACAATGCAGTATCGCCGGCATTAGCGCCGCCGCCGCCGCCATGATTATGTGTGTTAGCGCCACCGCCTCCATTGGCAGGAGCACCCCTGCAATACCTTCCTCCAAGAGCATCATAATCTGTTTCAAAGCCTGCGATCCCCTCACCTTTTTCAGCGCCCAAAGTATCATTAAGAGAATAATATTCTCCTACTCCCCAAAAATAATGATTATCATTAAGTACCCCTCCACGTAAGCCTTTGCCTGTCATGTTCATTTTTCCGCCACTATTGATAACGGTACTTCCAAGTACCTCAACAACACAAACCCCGCCTTTAGCTCCATCCCATGTTTCGCCGGTAAGTTCGCCGCCATTGTTAATTGTAAGAGAAGTGTACCGCGGAACCCTTATCACCTCTGTTCTGCCTGAAGCAGTATAGTTATTAACAAGGGCGCATTCAATATTAATAGTAGTAGAATTTGGAACAGAAAGCACCTGCGCAAATTCATACGATCCGCAATTATTGTAATTTAATATCTTGCCCCATTCTTTAGTCTGAACATCGGTCAGAATACTCGCACCCTGAACCTGGATTATCATTATAAGGTCTCCTTCCGAAAGAGGACCCGGAAATCTGCCTGATGAATTAAGGCCACTGCCGGCAACAGTAATAGAAGTTGATCCCGCGGAAGCGTTTGCAGTTAATTTAGTGTATTCATTTACAATGGTAGCAGCAGAAGAAATAGTTTTCGCTCCGTCTTTACCGCGTTGGGCAATGCAAAAAAGAAAAGTAAAGGAAAAAAGAAGTATAATTAAAAGCCTTATCTTCATATTAAGAATAAAAATACTTTATACAAATTTATAAAAAATAATTATATTTATTTCTGAACAAAAATTTTATATAAATAATTCAGGTTAATAATAATAGACGTAGAAACTAAAAAAAAGTTGCTTAATAAAGGGAAAAAATTATCACAAAGGTATTAAACCAAATAATTTAGTATCTGTGTAAAGAAATATCTGTATGTTATTTTTGATTCTTGATATAGAAAAACTAAAACCGTTAACAGATAATATGTGTTCGTACCTGAATTATTCACAAAAAAATAAATTGTTAAAAATTTGAAGATCCTCCATAGGAGTCCCACGGACAAGCCCCAAATACCAAGTTTCAAGCGCCAAGAGATCAAAGAAAAAATATATTTTCAAGGACTATTTTCTTTCCTTGGAACCTGCCGACCGCTTGCCTGTCCGGTAGGCAGGGTAGGCGGGTTTGAGACTTGAGTCTTTTAAATATTTTTATGAATAAAACAAGCTTATTGTTTGATTATTTTCTTTTGTTCTATTACTATATTATTTTTTAT
>CAINEZ010000234.1 GCA_903847905.1 uncultured Bacteroidota bacterium | reverse complement strand
TATTGTCTATTATTATCTGTGATAATTTATCCAGCAGAATTGTTAAGGATTTTTGAGGGTTCAATAAAAAAGATAGCATCTAAAATTTGGGCGGATTTTTATGAAATACCCGTGTTGACTTAATCAGCAGACCCTAATTATTACAAAGATTTTTTTTAAAATTTATATTCACGAAAACTCTTTAAATAAAACTAAAATAGTTAATATGATGTTAAAAAAGTGTTTAATAATTTTTTCAGGGTATAATCAACGGGCAGTTATTGCTTTTATTCGCACTCTAGAACTACATCAGATTGACTATGCTATCATAGCAAAATCAAAAGATGATCCCATTTTTACTACAACTTACATAAATAAAATAATTGCAACAAGGCAATTAGTTCAATTGGATTTGAATGAAATTATCGGTTTAATTAATAAAGTTAAAGAACAAATAATAGCTGATGAATATATTATAGCTCCGTCAACAGAGGCACTAAACAGATTTTTGCTTAGAAATAGAGAAAACATTGAACTAGGTAATATCATTATTCCATTAGTATCAAGAACAACATATAAGCTCATCTCTGATAAATATAGCTTTGGAAAGCTATGCAAGGATAATGGGATAAAAGTGCCTCTGGAATATACTGTATTAGACGAAGCTCTTTTACCATTTGTAGCCAAGCCCAAACAATACTTCTGTACTAATGATTCAATTCATAATCCATTCATAATACAAACAGAGGAGGATAAACAAATTTTTTTGAAGGAATGCAACCCTTCCGATTTTTATTATCAAGAGTATATTCGCGGGAAAAGTTTCTATTTGCTATATTATTTTAATCGGGACAATAGCGTATTTAAATTTTCCCAGGAAAACTTTATTCAACAACCCAACGGGAAATCTATTGTAGCGGCAGTTTCTTCAATTTTTCACAATACAAATGAATCTTTAAAATATGAACAACTATTTAAATCCTTGAATTTTTTTGGATTAGTAATGGTAGAAGTAAAACAGCAGGGTAACATAAATTATTTGATTGAAGCTAATCCGCGTTTTTGGGGACCATCCCAACTTTTTGTTGATGCAGGAATGAATTTTTTCGAAGCATTTCTTCATGACTTTGGAGTTTTAGAAATGCCCCCAATATTTTCCAAGCCTTTAAAGGAGTTTAAATATTTTTGGCTTGGCGGTATTCTTAAAACATTCAAAATACAAAAGAAGCTCACACTTCATCAAGGTAATGAATATAATTTATTAACCGAACTACCAACATGGCTTCAATCAGATATCTATAGAAAGCCAGATACTTTTAATATTTTTAAAAATGAGCTAATATGATTGTGGCAAAGATCAATGAGCTTAAAACATTATATTCCCAAAGTAGCAAACATTCAAATTATCAGATTTTATCCAAACGCCTTTCATTAATTATTGGCAATAATAAAATAAAAATTAAATCCAGATACGAAGTAGAAAGATTAAAATATATTTTAAAATACTTAAATGTAAATAAAAAAACAATTGCAGATATTGGCGGGAATACAGGTTTTTTTTCATTCGAATTAATTGATAGTGGAGCCGAAAAGATTTACTATTACGAAGGAAATAAAACTCATGCCGATTTTGTTAGCCTTGCAGCCAATGTACTTAATATTGAAAATAAAATAGAAGTTGCAAACAAATATTTTTCCTTTGAAAATGATATTATAAATAAAGAATATGACATAATTTTATTATTAAATGTATTACATCATGTTGGCGATGACTTTGGAAACGAAGGAATATCAATTGAAATGGCAAAACAAAATATTATTAAACAGTTGAATAGTTTAGCAGATAAAACTTCGATTCTGATTTTTCAATTAGGCTTTAATTGGAAAGGCAACCGTAATTTAGGATTATTTAAAGAAGGGACTAAAAAAGAAATGATTGATTTTATCAGTGAAGGTGTAAAAAATTATTGGACAATTACAAAGATAGGAATTGCTGAACCTGTTAAAGAGGGAATCGAATATTTTGACATAAATGATAAAAATGTTATCAGAAATGATCAGTTAGGCGAATTTTTAAATAGGCCAATTTTTATTTTAAAACCAGCAAAACAATCTCATGTGTAATATGGTTCAACCTCTCGTAAGTATTTGCTGTATTACATACAATCAACAAAACTATATCCATGAGGCAATTGAGGGTTTTTTAATGCAAAAAACAACCTTCCCTATTGAAATAATTATTCACGATGATGCTTCAACCGATGGTACAGCTAAGATTGTTAAAAGCTATGCTGAAAAATATCCTGATTTGATTTTTCCAATATTTCAGACGGAAAACCAATATTCAAAAGGGATACGAGGGATAGCAGTCAGATTTACTTTTCCCAAAGCTATGGGTAAATATATTGCTCTTTGCGAAGGCGATGACTACTGGACAGATCCTTACAAATTACAAAAGCAAGTAAATTTTTTGGAAACTAATGAGGCGTATTCTATGTGCTTCCATAATGCAACAACTTATTTTGTTGATAGGGATGTTTCTGAAAATTTTAATCGTAAATTGAAATCAAAAAGTTATAATACTAATGATTTGTTATTGAAAGGTTGGTTTATTCCGACAGCTTCAATCCTGTTTCGTAAAACAATGTTGCCAAATCCATTCCCAAATTGGTATTACGATGTCTATAATGGGGATTATGGATTAGAACTGTTGCTCTCAACTAAAGGTATTTTTTTTTATATTAACGAAAAAATGAGTGTTTACCGAAAAAATACTATTAATAGCTTAAGCATTAATGGACCTAAAGGAAAGGAAATTTTAAAGAAACATTTATTATTACTCAAAAACTTTAAAAGAAGCAATGCAAATAAAAATACTTTTACCAATAATTATGCTATTGCAAAAGTAAGATATAATTTTTTAAAAGTATATATATATGAGAGTTTCCCTTTCGTTGAATTCTTAAAAGATAAAATATTTCACAGAAAGTAAATAATTGTTACTGATCTTTTTTTATGAAAGTATTAAAATACCTGCTCTTCATTGTTTGTTTATACTTTTATATTTTTAATCCAATTTTTAGAGTATTAGGATTTGGGGTAATAAAGCTTTTACTTTTTGTTTCAATTATATATCTTATTTTCAATAAAGGATCTTTTTCCTCATTCAAATATTTCAAAAAGGAGATTATTTTAACAATTATACTTATTGCATATTCATTACCATTAGTGATGCTTGGTAATGGTACAGCATTAATGATTCCTTATCAACATGTAGTTTGGTTTTTAGAATGTTTTTTTATTCCTGTTTTTCTTTTATCATTCTTTAAAAATATTTTTCAAAAGCAATCATGGGAATCTTCGGTAGTTATAGTTGGAACAATTGCTTCACTAATAACTTTGCACTTAATAATTAATCCGGAAACAAATATTTGGGTACGCGAGTCAGTAATTATTGATTCGCTTGATTCTTTCGCAACGACATTATATTTTCGTGGATTTTCATTGGCGGAAAGTTCTGCTTTTGGCTATGGAGTTGCACAAGGGCTTATCTTATCTTTTTGTCTTTTTTCAATGAGAAAATCTTTCTTATATGCTCTTCCAATAATTCCTTTATTAGTAGCTATTCTTTTTAATGCAAGAGTAGGTTTTAGTGTTGTAGTAATTGCATTAGTTTTGCTAATTATTTCAAATAGAATAAGGTTTAAAGGCATAATAACAATAGTAATTCTCGTTTATGCTATTATTTTATTCGTTACTAATTCTACTTTTATTAGCGACAACTTAAGATCGCTTGAATGGGGTTTGAGTTTTTTTGATGACACATTTTCATTTTTTAAAGGTAACGCTTCCGACTCCAATTACGATGTGTTATTAAATAGTATGTTGTTTTTCCCTACCAGTCTTTTAGGAATTATTTTTGGTGAAGGTCGCTCTGTTTATGGAATTATAGATGGTTCGGACATCGGATATGTTAATCAAATTTTTACAGGCGGAATTATTTATTTATTAATTATGCTTTACTTCCTTTGGTATATGTATAAGCGCAATTTAAAATATGCCACCGATAAGTTATACCCGACATTATTTATCATAACTTTGATTATAGCTAATTTTAAAGGAAGTGTTTTTTTTGTTTCACATAGCTTTTTTCGTCTTTTTACACTCTACTATATTTATTGCATCTTTATTGCCGATGGCAAAATAATCCAACCTGCTGATAAGGGATTTGATAAAAAATTAGCCTGATGAATCTGGTAAGTATTTTTACTGCATATAAATTTATTTAGTAAATTTCCCCCAAAATAGGGATTTGCAGTAAGCAAAAATAAAATCATGAATATTTTATATTTAGGATCGTTTTTCCCTGAATCACGAAAAGAAGAGATTTTATTAAACTCTATAGGAGTTGTTCAAAATGCAGGTGATACATATCAAAAAGCCATTTTAAAAGGACTTTCGCATTATTATAATAGTTATGAAATAATAACCTCCCCTATGTTAGGGAGCTATCCGTTTCGATATAAAAAAGTTTTTTTTAAGGGTGGCTTATTTAAGCATAACAATATATCAAATTGCATTTGTACATCTTTTGTAAATCTTTCTCTTTATAAAATATTAAGCAGATATCATTATGTAAAAAAAAAGTTGATAAATTGGGCAAAACAAAATCCGGGAGATAAATATGTTATAGTTTTTTCATTGGATTTATCTCTTATAAGAGCAATATACGAGGTTAAAAATAGATATCATAACATGAAAATTTGTTTAATTGTAACCGATCTTTTTAAATTTATGGTGGTACCTGATAATATTTTATCTAAATCTATAATGCGATATTTTGAAAAAAAATCCTTCAAATACATTGAAAAGGTTGATAGTTTTGTGTTACTGACTAAATATATGAAAGATAATTTAAAAGTTGGAGAAAGACCATATACTATAATTGAAGGAATATATAATAGTACAGCCATAAATGTAAATTATGAAAAAGAGTCTTACAAAACAATTTTATATTCCGGTACATTAGCTAAACAATATGGCATTATGCATCTTCTTGATGCTTTCTCGAAAATTGAAAAACAAAATTATCGTTTATGGATATGTGGGGAGGGAAATTCTAAAGAAGAAATAATAAAACGTGCAAAAACTGATTTCAGAATAACATACATGGGGCAATTAAAACGTGAAGAGGTACTTGCTCTTCAAAAAAAAGCAACCGTATTAATAAATCCAAGGCTATCAGACAGCGAATTCACATTGTTCTCTTTCCCTTCAAAAACTATGGAATATCTGGCTTCAGGCACTCCAGCGATTATGCATCCTTTAAAATGTTTGCCGGAAGAATATCTAAATTATTTATTTATTTCCTCTGATGAAACAGATTCCGGATTGATGAAAACTATAATTGATGTATGCGAAAGAAAGCAAGAAGAGTTAATGGCATTTGGGCAAAGAGCTGCAAATTTTATATTAACTGATAAAAGCTCATTTGTTCAAGTTGGGAAAATTGTAGAATTATTAAATTATGAAAAATAGAGTTTTTTTCTATTCAAGTGTAAAAAACAAAGAGTTATTTCACATACAAAGATTTTATCATATAGATATTGAATTGATAAAAAACCTTGGGTTCAGTGTTTATGAAAGTAATAAAATTTTTGATTTTTTTTATTTTTGGAAATACGACATAGCTTTTATTTACTTTTATAAGTATGGGTTATTTCCTGCTATAATATCCCGGCTGTTTTTCAAAAAAGTTTATTTTACAGGGGGTGTAGATAATTTAGAAAAAAGTTCAACATCACAAAAAAAATATTTTATACAAAAAAT
>CAINEZ010000233.1 GCA_903847905.1 uncultured Bacteroidota bacterium | reverse complement strand
GAAGAAAAATAATGAAAAAGATCTTAATATTTATTATAATAATTTTTTCAGTTGCGCTGTCATGCCGCACCGGTAAAATAGGTATGCAGAATCTGTCGTATTTATATGATAAGGACATGCTCCCGTATATTCCCCAGTACATAGCTTATCATAAAAACGACTCAATATCTGTGATTTATTTCGGAATAAATTCAGGAAGCCTGCTATATGAAAAAGAAGTTAATGAAGATGTATATACTGCCAGGTTTTTATTGAAAGCAGAGCTTTACGAATCGTATGAAATGAAACATTTGCTTGACAGCAGCAACATTACTATGACTGACATTGATAATTCGCATAAAAGAAATATTATCGGAAATCTTGATATAAAGACAAAAATTCCCGGAACTTACTTGCTGAAACTTATTTTTGCAGACCTTAATAAAAACACAACTGTTGAATCATATTTGAATATATACAGGGATAGCCCCGACTGTGAACAAAATTTTCTTATACTTAATGACGACAGCATACCTTTCTTTAAAACGTGGATTTCGGGAGAAGAACAATTCATGCTAAAATCAAATAACAATAATTTAGAGAAATTTTTTGTAAAATATTATGATCGTAACTTCCCAATTGCTACTCCTCCTTTTTCCGAAATAAATGAGAAGCCTTTTGTTATTACCGCCGACAGCATTTTTACCGTTCCTGCGGTAAATGGTAAAACCGCGTTAATTAATCTTCCCCGAAAAGGCATTTATCTTTTCCAAACAGATACATCATTAAAAAAAGGATTCGCTGTTTTCAGGTTCGCGGAAAATTTTCCTTATGTTACTACAGTTAACCAGATGTTACAATCCTTGCGATACCTGACTTCAAAAAATGAGTATGACGATATTGTTATAACGAAAAACAAAAAAGAAGCTATTGATAAATTCTGGATCGAAACAGCAGGTAATGCCGACAGGGCAAAGGAACTGATAAAGTCATATTACAACAGGGTGCAGTTTGCCAATCGTTTTTTTACATCTTACATTGAAGGTTGGAAAACAGACAGGGGAATAATTTATATTATTTATGGAGAGCCGAATATAATAATTCGCGGAAAGGGCTTTGAGAAATGGACATACGGCGAAGACAGGAATATGCTTTCTATTACATTTTCTTTTTATAAAATTGAAAACCCTTTCACAGACAATGATTATGGACTTTCCAGGTCTCCTCTATATAAGGATGGATGGTACATTGCAGTTGAAAACTGGAGAAGATAAACTACAAAATGAATAATTTTATTTGCCGCAAAAAAAGTTACGATAGCGTAGGTTCATTGTCTTATCTTGCCTGGAGAAAATTCATTAAAGATAAACTTGCTGTATTTTCACTGTTTGTTGTTTTACTTGCAATATTAATGGCAATACTTGGATATTTGATAACACCCGATTCCACTCCTTTTGCCAATGATCAGCATGTTGAGCTTGCCGCCAAAAATCTTGGCTTTTCAGTTAAAATGCTCAGTGTACGAAAAAACCAGCTTGAGGATAATACAAGTTTTTTGAAAAAAATTATTAACGGGAAAAAAAGTGATTATTCTGATTACCCTTTATATTCATGGCATTTTGAAGGAGCTTATATTGTAATTGAAGAATTAACAGGCGATACTCCAAATGACGGTCTGGTCAAAAAATTTAATCTTGCTGATATTTTATATCCATTAAAAGACAATAAAAATATTACCGTGAAAAACGGAAAACTTTTTTTTGAAGATATTTCCGGAATTAAACATGAAGTTTATATTTCTGAACTGCAACGTAAAGTTGAAAATGAAAACATAAATAAAAAAACATTTTACCTTGGAACCGACCGCTACGGAAGGGACATGGTAAGTCAGTTGATTATAGGGACAAGAGTTTCACTTTCGGTAGGTTTTATTTCCGTTATTATTTCACTTCTGATAGGGATACTGCTTGGTTCGCTCGCCGGATTTTTCAGAGGATGGGTGGATAACCTTATTGTATGGTTTATTAATGTTGTATGGTCTATCCCTACTTTATTGCTTGTAATTGCTATTACATTTGCTCTTGGAAAAGGATTCTGGCAGGTGTTCGTTGCCGTGGGTTTAACCATGTGGGTTGATGTAGCGCGTGTGTTACGCGGACAGATTTTCAGTATTCGCGAAAAAGAATTTGTTGAAGCCGGAAGAGCTTTAGGTTTTAGAAATTTCAGAATTATTTTCAGGCATATACTTCCCAATGTTATGGGACCTGTAATAGTTATTTCTGCTGCTAACTTTGCATCTGCTATACTTATGGAAGCAGGATTAAGTTTCCTTGGTATAGGAGTGCAGCCGCCTATGCCTTCATGGGGAACCATGATAAAAGAACATTATGCATATATTATTCTTGATTCCGCTCATCTTGCAATACTTCCAGGCATAGCCATTATGATCATGGTTCTTGCATTTATGCTAATCGGAAACGGCTTAAGAGATGCATTAGATACCAGGAGCGTAAACAGGTAAAAACAAGATTTTTTTTTGAATTATATTTATTATTAACTGATGTTGCGCAAAGTCAATAAACTAACTTTATAAACTTTCAAACTTAAAATTTTTATTTACAATACTTTTCCAATGCAGCATCAGCTTGTACTTGTCCATATTGCTTTGCCAGTAGCCAGTCGTTACAGGCTCCTGTTTTATCATTCAGGAAAAATTTTGCAATACCACGGTTAAATAAGGCAAGAGGATTATCGGGTTTATATTGCAAAACTTTATTATTATCTGATAAAGCTCCGCTATAGTCTTTTAATCCGTCTTTTGCCACGGCGCGATTCAGGTAAATATCCATGTCATTGGGTTTTAATTCTGCTGCTTTGTTAAAATCATCAATAGCGCTATTATATTTGCCGGTTTTTGTATAAGCGATTCCGCGGTTAAAATAAGCGCTTGAAGAATCGGTTCTGATATTAATAAAGACATTATAATCAGCAATAGCGCTGTCATATTTGTCAAATACAGAATAGCAGTTACCACGATTAAGGTAAGCCACAATATATCTCGGGTTTATTTCAATAGCTTTGTTATAATCAGAAAGAGCGCCAATAAAATTACCTTTCCCTTTTTTTATGTTTCCTCTTGTCCACCAGCCAAATTCTTGTTCTGGATATTTATTAACTACATCTGTAAAAAGTATCGTTCCGTTTTTCCATACTTTATTGCGTTCAAATGTCAGGAATGAATATATAATAGTGAGAATAACGAGTATGACCGAAATAAAGGGTTTTATTTTACTGCTAAAGGAAAATTCTTTGTCTTTAATGTAAGAGAAAAACTGTCCGAAAATAAAAAAAATACCTATGTAAGGAACATAAGAATATCTTTCAGAAACAATAGCACCTCCGGCCGGCATAATTTGTAATACTAAAACAATTGTTGCAAAATAAAACAGCAAACCGAAAATAAGTTCATGTTTAAAACGACCTGATTTATAAACACCCCATATCAATAACAGTATAGCCGGTATAGCAAGATAATATTCAAAAGGTAGCAACCCACCCGATTTTATTGGATAAAAATGCAGGGCTGAAAGGTTGAAAGGCGAAAACACCTTGAATATATAGTAAACAACAGAGTAACTTACTAAAAAAACTCTTTCAATAATACTGAAAAGCGGTGTTACATCAGAAACAGCTATGATGTATGCTTGTGAAAAAACAGCCAATATTCCAAAAAACAACGCTAATAAGAAAAAGGGGATTTTTAAAATTAATGTCTTCAGTGAAAATTTTTTGTTATAATAATAATCCATCAGCACAAGCACAAGGGGAAGACAAACAGCAGCCGGTTTCGACATTAATGAAAGGAAAAACCAAATAAACGACCAGATCAGGGAGATAATTTTTTTCCCATTTATCAAATATGTAGTATAGCTGTTAAGCGATAATAAAAAAAAGAAAGTGTAAAATACATCTTTCCTTTCTGATATCCATGCTACTGATTCAACGTGCATAGGGTGTATTGCAAAAAATAAAGATGTAATAGCTGCAACCCACGTTTTACCGGTAAAGCGTTTTATAAAAATGTACACGAGCATTGAGTTGAGCAAATGAAAGATATAATTGGTAAGATGGAAAAAAAACGGATTCAGTCCAAAGAATTTATAATCTAAAATGTATGATAACATTGCAACCGGCTGGTAGTTGCCAGCATAAAAAGATGAAAAAATCTCTTTAATGTTAATCCAATTCAGGTGCCTGATTACATTATTATCGAAAACATAAATATTATCATCCCAGTTATCAATAAAATCGTTTCCAAGCGTATTAGCGAATACAATGGCAGTGATGATGATAATAGAAGGCATAAAAAATTTAGAATAATCGAGAGGCTTTTGCTTTAGCTGACCGATCGAATTTTTATTTACCTGTTTCTTTTTTGATGCAGAAACTTGATTTTTTATTTTTTGATTTGCCATTTGTGTTATTAGTTTCTATAATTATTTTCTGATCAGCAGAGCAACATTTTCCACATGCTGAGTATGCGGAAACATATCCACTGCCTGTGATTTTGCAAGAATAAATTTTTCGGAAAGGATCTCGATATCCCTTGCCTGGGTAGAAGGATTGCAACTTACGTAAACTATTTTCTGCGGGCAAATTTCGAGCAACTGCTTCACTACATCTTTATGCATCCCTGAACGTGGAGGATCAGTAATAATTACATCAGGAATTCCATTTGTTTCTACAAATGAAGCATTCAAAACCTTTACCATATCTCCGGCGTAGAAGGCGGTGTTGGAAATTCCGTTTATTCGTGAGTTCTCGAAAGCATCATCAACCGCCGATTGAATAAATTCCACACCGACCACTTTTTTCGCAGAAGATGCCAGAAAGTTTGCAATAGCGCCTATACCTGTATATAAATCGTAAACAACTTCTTCACCTGTAAGAGCGGCAAAATCAGCTACAACCTTGTACAATTCATATGCCTGAACCGAATTGGTTTGGAAGAAAGACACAGGACCTATTTTGAATTTCAGCTTCCCCATTTCCTCAATAATATAAGGCTTTCCTTTATAACAAATAATGTCTAAATCAGAAATCACATCGTTGCATTTCGGATTGATAACGTACATCAGTGAGCTTATTTCCGGAAAATTATCCGAAACATGCTCTAATACGGCATCACACCATTTTTTATCTTCATAAAAAAAAGATAAGATCACCATTACCTCGCCGTTAACAGAAGTTCTGATAATTAAATTTCTCAGGAATCCCGTCTGCTTTCTGATGTCATAAAAAGGCAATTCATTTTTCAGAGCAAAATCTTTTATGGAAAGCCTTATTGCATTTGTAGGTTCACTTTGCAGATAACATGTTTCAATATCTAATACTTTATCGAACTTCCCCGGAATATGAAATCCTAAAGCATTCATATTCCTGTTATCTGCATTTTCCAGCATATCCTCATCGGTTAACCAGCGATAGCCCGAAAAAGTATATTCCAATTTATTTCTGTAATATTTAATATTCCCCGAAGGTTTTATTTGCGTAATAATTCCATTAGTATCAACTTTTGCAATTCGCTGCAGGCAATCTTCAATATGCTTTTGTTTATAGAATAACTGCTTTTCATAATTAAGATATTGCCATTTGCAACCTCCGCAAATCCCAAAGTGTTTGCAAAAAGGCAATGTGCGGTCTTCCGAATATTTGTGAAAATTTATAGCTTTTGCCTCAAGAAAATTCCTTTTACTTCTTGTTACTTTTACATCTGCAATATCGCCCGGCACAGCGCCTGTAACAAACACCACAAGATCATTATAACGTGCAACTGCTTTACCTTCGTCAGCAATATCATTGATTTCAATGTTCTCAATTATTCCAAAATGTTTTTTCATATTTTTCTATGCAAAATATTGATCCGGAAAATAAAGCTTATGATGCTTTTATTTTGAAATCAAATGACATATAATTAATCTTACGCAAAATTAGAAATATTCCTGTACGAAATTGTCGGGAAAGTTTAATTTATATAGAATAGCTTTCTGTAATATTTTTTTTACAAAGAATAAACACAAAGCAAATCGGCATTAGAATATAATTTTAAGAACAGGAATATACTTTTGACCAAATCTTTTCATCTTGTTTGCAGATGTTTAAATTTTTATCGAAATTTGTCTTCATTTGTATAAATATGAATATCATTTTATATACATTTATTTAAGCTTACGCCTTGTACTATTGAAATCATAACTAAGTAATATTCAAATGTCATGTTGAGCAATGTCGAAATATGACCTCAATAAGGCTTCGATAAGGCTTCGATAAACTCAGCCTGACATTACTCAGCCTGACATTACTCGGTATGACAGTCAATCTTTTATATTTTAATAGCACAACGGGTTTACAGCTTATTATTTTATAGCTATTAACACTTATAATCAACCAATATGACACGCAACGAAGCCTTGGAACTAATTAAAAAATACATTAAAAACGAACGCACTATCTGGCATTGCCTTGCATCGGAAGCCGTTATGCGTGCACTCGCTATACGGCTTGGCGAAGATCCTGAAAAATGGGCAATGGCAGGTCTTCTGCACGATCTTGATGTGGAAATTACCAATGCCGATCCGAAAGTACATGGTTTAAAAACAGCGAAAATGCTTGAAGAAATAGGCATTGATGCAGATATTATTGATGCCATAAAACATCACAACGAAGAAGCTGAAGGAGTGGAAGCCCGGAGCAAAATTTTTCATTACGCGCTGGCGGCAGGAGAAACCATTACAGGGCTTATTCAGGCAACCACTTATGTTTATCCTGATAAAAAAATAGCTTCCGTTAAATCTTCTTCCGTTGTAAAGCGCATGAAGGAGAAGGCATTCGCTGCTTCCGTTAAAAGAGACAGCATAAGGGAATGCGAAAAGATCGGAATCCCATTAAACGAATTTGCCGAAATAAGCGTAAATGCAATGCGCGAAATCGCAGACCAGATAGGATTGTAAACACTAAAAAAATACTAATTTTAAAAAAATCATTATGAAAAATATTTTTTTGTTTTCCACGCTCGCGTTTTTTTATATAAACGCATTTGCTCAAATTCCTGCTTCATGGAACACCACTGGAATAGGAGGAGGAGGATCATTATTCGCTCCTTCAATAAATCCTGCAAATTCAAACGAGTTCTATGTATCCTGTGATATGAGTGAATTATTCCATACCACAGATTTTGGTCTTAGTTATAATATTGTTGATTTCCGCCAGTTGCAGTCGTTTCATAACAGCAATGTACGTTTTACAAATAACCCTAACATAAGGTATTCTATAAATTATGCGAACAACCAGATATTACCGGTTAAAAGTTCTGATGGTGGAATTAACTGGAGTACACTTACAGGAAATCCGGACGCAAGTGAAGAAACATATAGCATCTGGGCTGATTATAATAATTCTAATCGTGTTATTATTTCTTATTATAGTTACATTTATTTTTCAAACGATGGAGGTAACACATTTACTAATATTCATACTGCCCTCGACAATGGCGCTGGTATTGTTATTGGTGGCGTTTTCTTTGATGGTAATAACATATATATAGGCACAAATGATGGTATTATTGAGTCAGTAAACGGAGGCAGTAATTTTAATACACTCACCACTACAGGGCTTCCCACTAATGAAAGAATTTTTTCTTTTGCAGCAGGTAAACAGGGTGGCGTTATCAGATTTTTTTGTGTTACAGGTGATGTAAATAATTTATATGCAGGTCAGCTTGGCAGCGATTACTGGGGTTTTCTGAAAGGCGTGTATTCAATGGATAATAATTCAGGTACATGGACATCAAAGATGACCGGTATTAATACTTCTTCCGATTACCTTATGTTTGTTGGAATGGCTGAGAATGATATTTCTACTGCATATCTTGGAGGAAGCACTTCATCACAGACTCCCAATGTCATGAAAACTACAGATGGTGGCTTAAGCTGGACGCATGTGTTCAACACAACCAACAACCAGAATATTATTACAGGATGGGCAGGAAGCGGTGGAGATCACCAGTGGAGCTGGGGAGAATGCCTGTTCGGACTTGCAGTTTCTGCTACCGATAAAAATTATGTAATTTTTACTGATTACAGCAATCCTACCAAAACCAGCGATGGAGGCGCAACATGGGCGCAGGCTTATGTTTCTCCTGCCGACCAGAATCCTGCAGGCGCCAATACTCCTACAAAACATTATTATCATAGTGTCGGGCTAGAAAATACCACCAGTTGGTTTCTTCACTGGAGCGATTCAAATAATATTTTCGCCGCTTACACTGACATCTTTGCTATCCGAAGCCAGAACGGTTGCCAGAGCTGGGCATTTGATTATACAGTTCCAGTTGCAACGAACACTACGTATCACATAGTAAAAAATATTTCAAGCAGTACAATTTATGCCGCTACTTCTTCCGTACACGACATGTATAAAAGCTATCGTTTGCAGGACAATATTATTGATGCCGGAACAGGAATGGTAATCTTCTCAACTGACAATGGAGCAACATGGACAACTTTACACAATTTCGGCAAACCTGTGTACTGGCTAGCCACTGACCCAAATAACAGCAACCGAATGTACGCAGCAGTAATAAATTATGGCGGTGGACTTGGCGGTATCTGGATAACAAATAACCTGAATTTAGGAACTTCTTCAACCTGGACACAGCTTTCCGCTCCGCCTCGCACAGAAAGACATCCGGCGACTATGACAGTTTTGAATAATGGTAATCTTCTTTGTTCATATTCGGGAAGACGTAATGCCAGTGGTGCATTTACAACAAGTTCCGGAGTTTTTTTATATGATCCTTTAACTTCAACATGGTCTGATAAATCAGATTCAAGGCAATATTACTGGTGCCATGATGTAGTTGTTGACCCTAACGACGCAACGCAAAATACTTGGTATTCCTGTGTGTATAGCGGATGGGGCGGCAATGGCAACGGATTTGGCGGTTTGTATAAAACAACAAATAGCGGAACAAGCTGGACTAAAATATTAGATAATGCCGATGTAAGTTCCTGCACTTTTAATCCAGCTAATGCGAATGAACTTTTTGTAACAACGCATGGAAGCGGTTTATGGTACAGCGCCAATATTAATGCTGCAACTCCTGTTTTCAACCAGGCAGGAAATTATGATTTCGGCGTACCGGAACGTGTTTTTTTCAATCCTTTTGATCAGTCTAAAATCTGGATAAGCAGCTTCGGACACGGCTTGCAGTGGGGAGATATGAATGCAACAGGAATTAATGAATCATATTTAAAAGAAAAAATAATTAATGTTTATCCCAATCCTTTCACCGAAAAAACCACTATCGAATTTTTAAACGATGGGAATAAAAATATAACTATAAATTTATATAATTCTTTTGGACAATTGGTAAGAGTATCAGAGAATGTAACAAATAATAAATTTGTTCTTGAAAGAAAAAATCTTCCACAGGGGTTGTATTTCCTACAGGTTAGATATGATAACAAAACTATTAAAACAGAAAAATTAGTGATTGAATAAATCACTTCCAGATAGTTCTTATATGTTTTGAATGTTCAATTACAGGATCATTAGTAATTATTTCAGCGTTAAGTTCCTTGCCAGCTGCTGCAATAAGCCTGTCATGCAATTCTGGTATATCATCAATAAGAAATGCACATTTCACAGATTCAAACGTAAGGGAATGTTCGTTTATGAACGAATACATATCAAGGTAATTCTTTGCATCAGCCAGGTTAATATCAATTTTATTGCGTTCAGAAAGATATGCTAATTCAGCAAAAACTATTGCCGGAATTAATATTTCAACCTGTCCTTTTTCCGCTTGTTCAAATTTATTTCTTGCATTTACAGGCATTTTCCTTCTTTCAAGTCTAAGAATTAAAGCCATTGTATCTGCTATATATTTATTCATTAGGGTAAATTTGTTTGTAGTTTTTAAATTCCTGTTCCAAATGATCTGTTTGATTTGTATTAAGAGAATTTAATTCATTTGTCAAATTCTCAGTCGGCTTTTTCAGACGTTTTTGGCGAATAAAAATTATAAAGTCAAGTATTTCCTGCAAAGCATCCTCAGGAAGTCCTTTAATATATTTGCCTAATGCCTTTTCTAATTGAATTGTTGTCATAGCACTTATGTGAATATTTAAAATACAAAATTAACAGTTTTTCTTCTATTAAAGGTAAATTTTATAAAAAATCCTGTTGAATTTTGTTTTGCACTAATACCGATAGCACATTCAATATAGTCCAATTGCGACTTCGTCTTATTGAACTATTTTCATAGCCTGTCCCGTACCGTAGGTCGGGATAGCATCGGCATAATTTATTTTTTTATTAGACTAAAAAATAAATACAATTGGTATAATTATCTTTCTTTCTTTTTATCTTTCCAAAAATTTCTCTCTTTGCCAGATCCTTTGTCTTTTTTAAAGCCAGGTTCTTTTCCGGAGTTTTTGTCTTTGTTATATCCTTTATCTTTAAAGCCTGATTTATTTCCAAAGCTTTTATCTTTGCTATATCCTTTATCTTTATTAAATCCTTTATCCTTACTGAATCTTTTTTCTCTGCCAAATCCTCTGTCCCTGCTACTTCCCCTGTCTTTGCTGTATTCTTTGCCTTCCCCTCCCCTATCGCCGGAAGTTTTTTCAGAAGCTTTTTCTACTATAATTTTTCTTCCTGCAAAATTTTCATTGCTTAATGCCTTTATTACCTGCTGTTCAAATTGTTCTTCAATTTCAAAAAATGAAAAACTTTTCAGAAGATCTATTCTTCCAATTCCAACTTTTAATCCTTGTGTATTTGAATTTACAAGTTCTATCAATTGGCTTGCAAACAACCCGTCCATTTTTCCCATATTAATAAAGAGCCTGGAGAAACCTTTTCCAGAGCCATGTTCGCGGTCTTTGTATTTTTCTCTGCCATGTTCGCGATCACCTTTTTCTTCACTTACATTGAGATCCCTGGCATTCTTATAATATTCGAGGAAGCGGTTAAATTCAAGAGAAACAAAACGTGTAATGATATCTTCTTTGTCGAGCCACTCAAGTTTGCGAAATATAACAGGAAGATAAGTGTTGATCTGCGAATGATCCACTTCCACTTTTTCCATTTTATCAATGAAATAAAAAAGTTGTTTTTCGCAAATCTCACGCCCTGAAGGAACTTGAACATGTGTGAATGTTTTTTTAATTTTTCTTTCAATGATCCGGAGCGCATTTTTTTCTTTCAGGTTAACGATAACTACTGAAATCCCTGCTTTTCCTGTCCTGCCTGTTCTTCCGCTACGATGAGTATATAAATCAAGTTCATCAGGAAGGTTGTAATTGATAATATGTGTAAGGTCATCCACATCCAAGCCTCTTGCTGCAACATCAGTGGCAATAAGCAAACTTATATTACGGATCCGGAATTTCTGCATAACCGAATCGCGCTGTGCCTGCGACAGGTCGCCATGCAAAGCATCGGCATTATAACCATCCTGAATTAATTTATCAGCAATCTCTTGTGTTTCTTTACGTGTACGGCAAAACACAATACCATATATTCCGGGAGTATAATCGGCGATACGTTTCAAAGCCAAATATTTATCTTTCGCATGAACAGTATAACAAACATGTTTTACATTTTCAGCGCCTGCATTGCGTGAACCTATCGTTATTTCAACAGGATTCTTCATGTATTTATGAGTGATATGTGCAATGGCATCAGGCATTGTTGCAGAAAACAGCAATGTTGTTCTTTCCGGAGGAACCTGGGCAAGAATAGTGTTTATATCATCAAGAAAACCCATGTTCAGCATTTCGTCAGCTTCATCAAGTACTACTCTTTCCACTTTAGATAGTTTAATCGCTTTGCGTTCTATAAGGTCCATAAGACGTCCGGGTGTAGCGACTATTATTTGCACGCCTTTTTTTATAGCTCTTATTTGGTTGTCGATGCTGGATCCCCCGTAAACAGGCAATATTTTTATTCCATCAAGGTAACGGGCAAAATCATTCAGGTCGCCGGCAATCTGAACGCATAGCTCGCGGGTAGGGCTTAATACAAGAGCCTGCGGAAAAAGGTTTTCCGCATCAGATTCCTGAATAAGAGGAATACCATAAGCTGCTGTTTTCCCTGTGCCTGTCTGGGCAAGGGCAATTACATCGTTTTTCTTTTTTAATAGTAAAGGAATCACTTGTTCCTGTACCGGCATTGGATTTTCAAATCCAAGTTCAAGTATCGCCCTGCAAATTTCAGGAGCGATAGACATTTCTTCAAAAGTCATTATTATGTTTTTTATGTGTATAATGGCTAAACATCAGGATCAAAATTAAAGATGCTGTCTGAATTATTATATCCGTATTAGCCGTTTGTTGTTGTTCGCTATAGGAGTACTTGAAAGGGAAAAATAAACGCATCATTGGAATTGCAATATCTATAGGATTATAGATAAGTCAATAAAAATTTCTTTCAAATAAAAAATATTCCCCGAAAACTGTCCGAGGAATATTATAATAAAAAAATTAATTTCTTCTGAAACTTCTTCTGTCGTTGTTCCGGTCGTTATCAAAACTTCTTTTCCTGTTAGGGCTGTCAGTTTTTGGTTTGGCAACAGAAACAAGGATGGTCTTACCATCATAATCGGCCTGGTTCAATTCTTCGATAGCTTTATTAGCTTCTTCATCGTTGTCCATTTCCACAAAGCCAAATCCTCTTGACCTTCCAGAAAATTTATCAGTTATTACTTTTGCAGATTTAACTGCACCATACTCTTCGAATAACGACTTTAAATCATCATCGCTTATTCTGAAGCTTAAATTTGAAACAAAAATGTTCATAAAATAGTTTTTTAAATGAATGAATGATTTGATCTGAGTTTTGAACGGGAGAGCAGATTATAGGATTATCACCTGAAGAGGAAATTCGAAACTATATGGTTGCGGAACCCTGAAAAAAAACTATTATCAAAAATTAACGCTGCAAAGATAAACAAAAAATCAATGCAAAAAGATTATTGTTTCCCAAAAGTCGCAAACAAATGTACGGAATTATTTTTATGACATCGCGTGCTGAAACGCACGATAGTAAAGAGTAATAATTTTAGACGAGGTGTCTTTTTGTAGAAACTGAACACACCGCCCCCTTTCCCCAAGCAGGAG
>CAINEZ010000232.1 GCA_903847905.1 uncultured Bacteroidota bacterium | reverse complement strand
GTTGCTAAAGTTGATGTGAAACCATCTGCTACTGCACTTACTGTTCTGCCGCAAGCATCTGTAATATTTGCTGGTGCACCTGGATTGGTGGCTGCTGCTGGACATGATACTGTAGAACTGCCATTTGCTGGTGCTGTTAAACCACCTGAATAAAGTACTGTATAAGTCTTTGTCCAGTTTGCTATTGTTATGCCATCACAAGCTGTGTATTTGTATTTCCATACAACGGTACCATTACATGCTGGCGTTGCTAAAGTCGATGTGAAACCATCTGCTACAGCACTTACCGTTCTGCCGCAGGCATCAGTAATGTCTGCTGGTGCGCCTGGATCAGTTGCACTAGTAGGACAAGATACAGTTGCAGTAGTACTTGTTGGAGCTGTTAAACCACCTGAATAAAGTACAGTATAAGTATAAGTCCAATTTGCTGTCGTTGTTCCATTACATGCTGTGTATTTGTATTTCCATACAACGGTACCATTACATGCTGGCGTTGCTAAAGTTGATGTGAAACCATCTGCTACTGCACTTACTGTTCTGCCGCAAGCATCAGTAATATTTGCAGGTGCACCTGGATTAACTGCTGATGCAGGACAAGAAACTGTAGATGAACCAGCATAGGGTGCTGTTAAACCACCTGAATATGTTACATGATATGTATAAGTCCAAGGTACTGTTGTTGTACCATTACATGCAGTATAAGTATAATTCCATACTACATCACTATTACAGGTAGGAGCATCATCATGACTTACTAATACGCCATTTACTGTGCGTCCACATGCATCAGTAATACTAGGTGCACCAGGATTTGTCTGTGATTCTGTTGGACAAGATACAGTGGATGAACCTGCTGCTGGAGCAGTTAAGCCACCTGAATAAACTACATGATACGTATAAGTCCAAGCTGCGGTGGTTGTACCATCACAATCTGTATATAAATAATGCCACACTACATCACCATTGCAGGCTGGAGCAGCATCATGACTTACATAAACACCATGTACTGTACGTCCACATGCATCGGTAATATCCGCAACTGTCGGCGCTGTTTGTGATTCAATTGGGCAAGATACTGTTGATGAACCTGCTGCCGGTGCAGTTAAGCCACCCGAATAATCTATCGTATAAGTATAGGTCCAGTCTGCAGTGGTAGTTCCATCACAAGCTGTATAACGATATCTCCACACAACATTTCCTTCGCATCCGGGAGTTGCAGCATCTTGACCAACAAGTGATGCAATTACTGTACGTCCACAAGCATCGGTAATGTCAGCAGGTGCACCAGGATTTGTTGCACTGGCAGGACATGATACTGTAGAACTTCCATTTGCCGGAGCTGTTAAACCTCCTGAATAAAGTACAGTATAGGTATAAGTCCAATTTGCTGTCGTTGAATTATCACATGCTGTATAGCGATATGTCCAAACAACGGAACCATTACAAGTAAAAGAAGGAGGAGTTAAAACTGAACCCACTAATGTAGCTGCAACTGTTCTTCCACATGCATCAGTAATATTTGCCGGTGCGCCAGGATTTGTTGCATTGGCAGGACACGATACTGTTGATGAACCAGCATATGGTGCAGTTAAACCACCAGAATATACAACATGATAGGTATATGTCCAAGGTGTGGTTGTTACCCCATCACAATCCGTATATGTATAATGCCATGCTACATCACCATTACAAGGTGGAGCTGCATCATGACTTACAAATACACCATGAACTGTGCGTCCGCAGGCATCTAAAATATCAGGAGCACCAGGATCCGTTTGTGAAGATAATGGGCATGACACTGTTGATGAACCAGCATAAGGAGCAGTTAAGCCACCAGAGTAATCAATAGTATAGGTATGTATCCAATCAGATGTTGTTACTCCATCGCATGATGTATAACGATATCTCCACACTACCGTGCCTTCGCAGGCTGGTGAAGAAGCATCTTGACCAACCAAAACAGCGTGTACTGTTCTTCCGCAAAAATCTAAAATGTCTCCAGGGTTTCCTGGATCTACAGCTTGTGCAGGGCAGCTAACAGTAGAGGCGGTGCTTGTAGGAGCAGCTAAACCACCACCATAACGAATTGTTACGTTAGCGCTTAAAGTATTTGTACCGCAATTAGGAGCACTATAGCCGAGATAATCTTGACCATAGAAATCAATTGAAGGGTCTGCAGGAACTGTAGGTGTATTCTGCCAAGTAAGTGGCATTCCGAACCCATCATAAGAAGAAGCCCACCATCCATATAAAGTAGGATTAGAGATTTGATCGGGACCAACAAATTTTACAGTAATTGTGTAATGATGTGAAGATTTGCATTGTGCATCAGTTACATGCCATGTAAGATCTCCACCATTACCATTTTGCATCGAAATTAAAGTTGTTGTATTGGTTGCGCTATCATGATCATACAATCTATATTCAAAATAAAATGTACGGTAGTGAGGAACGTAATCTAAAATAGAGGTACTATAAACCCAACGTTCCACCTGAGCAGGATCGTCAGGAGCACCTTGGTTAGCATTAATAGTATTAGCAGTATTATGTAAAACAATAGTTCTGTCAGTACCCGGGCACGTATTGCCTTGGGCAGTAATTGTTATAACTAAATCAGGAGTAGGATAGGCGAAAAACGCAATTTGCTGCCATTGTTCAGCAGCAGCTTGTGTTGGTTTCTTACATATAATATAAGCGGTACGTTTATACCAATTATATTCAATTTGATCAGTATGTGGATTAGCAAATAATGGGGGATCATAATTTTGGCTAGTAGCAACTTGTGAACCACTAGGTCCTCCAGAATAAAATGGATCCGGGTTTTCATTCCAAGAATAATAAGCAGGTAGATTACCAGCAGAAGCGGGAGGCCAAGGAGCACCATGTGCTGTGGCATCACATTGAGAAACTTTTGTTGCTCCTGGAGTATTAGCTGCATTACCTGAAGCTGAAATATTGGTAACAAAAACTTGTGTACCCGTAATTGTTGCAGGATCTAAGCTTTGGCAACCACCATAAATACCATCGCTTGAATTGATAAGGTTATCCGTCATTACAGGTGTTGCAGTTTGAGCTATAACATTACTGATTACAGCAAAAAAGAAAAAGATCACTAAAAGTGAAAACAATCTCTTTAGGTTTGAGTTCGTAAATAATTTTTTCATAATGTATATATATAAGTAATTAATTTACAGTAAATAATATTGGCTCGGTAGTACTATTACCACCAAATTTCAATCTATCACAACTTATAATAACATTACGTCTTAAATAAGTCGTTTCGGTCAAAGTCCCCGGATTGTAGTCCCGAGTAGTAGCTAGGTTGAGCTTCACATTTTTCGTGAATTCCGGATCGGAAGCTGATTCCCATACGTAGGTCGTCGTTGATTTTGCCACAGCTTTATTGGCATCTCTGATAACAACATCAGAACCAACAATTAAACCAGGAGTGATAGAGCCAGTGGCACTAACTACAGCAGGCGCTTTGATAAAATTCCCAGAAATTGACTGTGCATTTGCATTGACCAGCAATGCAAAAAAGAAGAAAATAAACACCATGGGCGCTAGCATTTTCTTCAACTTTGAATCTGTTAAAAACTTTTTCATGAATTTTTGTTTATTGATTTATATTTGTATTTAATTAAAATTGGATCAGAGGTGATGTTCAAAACGTAAGGAGAAGATTTGTTATTAACTTTCATATTTCTAGATTTTTAATTTATATTAGTTTCATAATTTCTCATAATTTCAAAGCTTATATACACAAAAAAGTGGCTCAAAGTTTGATGTTTCCATCTCCTATTTCACAACTTTCCCACGATAAAAAACTTTGCAAAGATAATACATTTAATTTCAAAAGCAAGTATTTTTTTAATTATTTTTAATTCCTATTTTTTAGCTTCTAAATAACAAGGTGTTACAACCTCTCTATTTGCAAACTATTTTTACAAAAATTATAAACCACTAGTTAAAAATAAAAAATCTCCTCTTTTAAGGCACCAATTTATTTGAACAAGCCTTCTTTTCTGAACAAATTTATATTAACAACGACTTAAGTTATCCTGCATCTAAAAAAACATGCAAATATACAACAAAAAAAACAAATTGCAAGCATTAATTTTTATTTATTGATATATATCATTTTTATACTCATACATATCACATTGTAAAATGTCAGGATAAAAATGTTATTATTTTTGAATCAATAGATTATGTCTTCTACCTATTGATTACACATTAATTTTTAATCTGCATTATTTATTTTTTAAGCAATTATAATTTTTGATGAAAATTAATGCCTTTTGACAAAATAAGCAAAGCCCGAATTGTATTCGGACTTCGCTTAAGGCTATTCTATGCCTAAATCATCATTTGGCAGGTTGAAGGATTAAAGAATTGTATTTCGAATTTCACTCTTTAATATATTAATGTTTTCCATAAGCCATCTTAAAACCAATTGGTTCGAAAGATTTCACTCAAAGAAAATCTAGAAGTGATTCTTCTAATTATTACTATAGCAAGGGGAATTACGTGTGTTTTTTAAATCCTAATTAATTTAAAATCCTAATTAATTTAAAATATCAATGGTCAATTGCCCATCCGTAGTAAGGCTCTGATTTATCATGCGCAGGTGTGTGCAATTGGCAGCCCCAATTTGCGCTGCAGTTAGTTGACGCAGTTCACCCGGCAGAATGATGATAAGGATATGAGTCACAATTTGGTCGACATCTTCTGTAGTGAGTATAACACCAATGGGTTCTGTGCCCGGGTTCATAAATTCAAAACGCGTGGCAGGAGTAAAAACTATACCGGAATCTTTTTGCGAATTCTTCGGAATCAAAAAGTTCAATTCACCATCAATTACGTTTCCCTGAATGTCCACATGTGTATGAGACAACAACAAATTGAAACGGAAAAAATCGGTAACGCGTTCGGGTTGTCCTTTATAGAGTTTGGCAATGTCGAACAGATTGTCTTGCCATTGCATAGCCAAATCCAGACGTTTGCTTTTCACATCACCTCTCACCGCTCCGGCTTCACCTTTTTTAGCTACTTGCTCTCCACGTGCGAGATTGTAATCATGTTGCATGGCAATCATTTGATTTTTCATATCAACACCCAAATCTGCTACGTGAGTAGTCAAACCTTGCACCATGCGATTCAGCAGTGTACCGATAGTGGTTTTAGTCACATGAACATATTCCGTCAGCTTGAGCGGAAAAAATTCAATAAAGGTAGAAGAGTCACGTCCATATTTACCGCCAATAATATCATCGTTTTTTTGTTGTAGGGCAATAAATTTTTCAATAACATTGTCCACCGAGTTGGTGCGCGATTTTTGGAGGGCATTTACGGTGTCTTTGTTTTCGATGGCGCCATAGAATGCAATGTGCTTTGCCTCGGTGAGGTTGATCATCTCATCAAACTGATTGAGAGTGTTCTGCGCTGCCAAACGGGCAAGGGCATCTTCGCTAAACATTTTTAGTCGAATATCTATTATTTTAGGATTCATAAATAATAGAAGAAATAGATATTTTAATTGCTTTATCATGGCGATTATTTTTTAATTGGTTTAATGTTATAACGTTTTATTTGATTTGATTATTAGTATAAATTGAAAATAAATATTATCTTATCTGAAAAATTTTTTTGTTTATCTGATACGAGAAGAAAACTTGCCAAATGTTATAGGCTAGCTTCGCAGATTTTGCGATGGCATAAAACTTTGTGGAGATATGCTTCGCACGATTTGCGATGGTATAAAACTTTGTGGAGATATGCTTCGCTCGCCGAGCGATGGCATAAAACTTTGTGGAGATATGCTTCGCTCGCCGAGCGATGGCATAAAACTTTGTGGGGATATGCTTCGCTCAATTTGCGAAGGCATAAAACTTCGTGGAGATATGCTTCGCACGATTTGCGATGGCATAAAAGTTTGTCGGGATATGCCTCGCACGATTCTGCTAAGGTATAAATCTATATTTACCATCACGGGTTAACTCTATACCATAAATATAACATTTCTTTTTATTTGATTAATAAAGGTTTATTATTTATTTGCTTAAGTTGACTATAAGCAATTTCACGATTATTAAAAGCATCTCTGTAATTCGGATCAATTTCGAGTGCTTTTGAAAAATCAATAATGGCTTTGTCTAGTTTGTACTGCTTCCCATATACAATTCCTCTATTATTGTAACTGATTGCATCATTTGGTTTCAACTCAATTGCTTTAGAATAATCAGCAATTGCTTTATCCCATTGCCCTAATTTATCATAAACAATGCCTCTATTAGCATAAACAGATGCATTACTAGAATTTATATGCAAAACCCTATTGTAGTCTTCAATTGCCAACTCAAATTTACCAAGATTATCGTAGGCAATGCCTCTATTAGCAAACGAAATCTCATAATTTGGATTAATGCTTATAGCCTTAGAATATTGGGATATGGCATTATCCCACTCCCTGCTATCAATATAAAAATTGCCAAGGCTTGAATATGCCCTTATTTTGTTAGGCGATTTAGACTCCACATCTGTCCATAATGTTCCAGGATTCTCCCATACCTTATTTCGCTGAAAGGTTAAAATAGAATTAGTTATTATTATTAGACTAAAAATGGTAACTGCATAATATTTATATTTCTCCCAAAGTAACATATATATACTAGATGATAAAATAAGAAAAAAACCAAATGAAGGCAGATATGTACGGTGTTCAAATATCACATCATAAATCGGAATAAAACTCGATTCAACGGCTAAGGTTAGAAAAAACCAAAAAATTCCAAATGATATAATTCTGTTCTTTTTGAAAAGAAATATTCCAAAGATAAATAATGCCAATAAAACCAAAAAGCTAAAGAAAGTTCTTAGTTCGAAAAAACTATTTGAAATGTGAAAATCATAATCGGCATTTTGATATATAGGTAAAAATAAAAGTTGTACGTATTTTATTATCACACTAAACTGTGTAAACAAATAATTATTAGCGTTTATTATATATGTATTACCATTATAAGGCAAGATTGGATCCAATATATGTAATGAATACTTTGAAAGAACAATAGCCGACAAGCTGAAAAATGCTAAAATAATAACCCAAATACGATAATCCTTAAGTTCAACTTTAAATTTCTTGGTTTGTAAAAAGAATATTTCAACCAAAATGATTGCAAAAGGTAAAGTAAATGCATTTTCTTTTGTTAAAAATGCTAATATCGCAGAAATTAATGCTCCAGCAAACCAAATATACTTTTTCATATTCCCACTACCTAAACGTCCTTTTATATAAAGTGCTAAAGAAAGCAAATAAAACATTGCAACCATCGACGCCATCCGTTGAACAATGTAAGTAACGCTTTGAGTAGCTAATGGGTGTGATACAAACAGCAATGCCGTGAATAACGCAATTGCTTTTTTATGTTTTGACATCCCTTTCTCCTTAAGCGCAGGAGATGAAAAAATTAATAAAGTAATCCACCATACAATACACGAAGTAAAGAGATGAATCATCAAGTTAATTAGGTGATAACCTTTAACGTCAAGGTTTCCAAAATGATAATTAAGTGCAAAGGTAATATATGCCATTGGGCGACTTGTACTGTAATTCCATATAGTTTTAAAATCCGAAATATTTCGTATGCTAGCATTCTCAACTATACTTGCTTTGTCATCAAACTGAAACGAGCATCTAAAAGAATTTGAATAAATAATTACTCCCAAGATGATAATTAGAGCAATGGATAGATAATCATAAGAGCTACTGCGTTTCGTCGTTTGTATAGGTTTGCTAAACTTCGTAGCAGGTTGTTTCTGCAGGGTTTGTTTTTTTAATTGTTTGTTTTTCATTTCAAGTCAAGAATTTGTTTTTAATATTAAATCATAAAGTAAAAAAGATTTCAATTGTTTATCTATTGCAGTTCCTTATCGCAATTTCTCTTAAAGCAGCAGCTTCCTTGTACCTTGAATCAATTTCAAGGGTTTTATCAAAATCTGCCACAGCTTCGTTCCACTGTTCAAGAAACCCATACGACATTGCCCTATTAAAATATATTTTTGCATCATTTGGATCCAGATTAATAGCATGTGTATAATTATTGATCGATTCTTTAAAACGACCCAAAGCGCTTAAAGCATTTCCGCGATTGCAATAATATTCAGCAACAGTCTCATCAATATCAATTGCCTTCGAATAATTGTCAATCGCATTCTCAAAATCTTGAATTTTTGAATAAGTATTGCCTAATTTATAATATGCTAAAGCGCTTTTCTTATCAATTTCAACAATTTCTGTATAATCAGATAGAGCTTTGTCCCATTGTTGAAGTAAATAATAAATTTCGCCACGATTGCCAAAGGCTTCCGTATTTTTAGGATTAATTTCAATAACTTGTGTATAATCAGCAATTGCATCGTCCCACCGCTTCAAATTCCAATAAGCCATAGCACGATTAAAGTACGCCGCTTCAAACTTAGGAGAGACATAAATTGCTTTGTTATAATTTACGATTGCCTTATCATATTGTTTCATCTCAGCAAAACTAAATCCCTGATTCAGTAATGGTCTAGCTTTATTTGGCGATTTTAATACCACATCGGTCCATAGCGTCAAGTCATTTTTCCAAATTTTATTTCGAGAATACGTCAAATACGAGTTTGTACAAATAATGCAGACTAATATTGAAATAGCGAGAAATTTGTATCTTCGCCATAATAAAACGTATATACTTGATATAATCGCCAGAAAAAAACCAAAAGAAGGCAAATATGTACGATGTTCAAAAATAACATCCTGTAGAGGAATGATACTTGATTCAACTGACAATGTCAGAAAAAACCAAAGAATTCCAAATGAAATAATTTTAAACTTCTTATAAAGAGCAAATGCAACAATCAACAATGAACTAAGTATAATAAAACTCATCAATGTCTTTAATTCGAAGAAATTAGTTGAGATAGGAAAATCATAATCCAGATTTTGATTTATGGGTATAAATAAAAGTTGTATGTACTTTAAAATTACATTAAACTGCGTCAATAAATAATTAACTTAGTTTACGCTATAGGTGTACCCATTATTTGGCAGAATGGAACTTAAAATTTCAACTGAGGACAT
>CAINEZ010000231.1 GCA_903847905.1 uncultured Bacteroidota bacterium | reverse complement strand
TTGCAGAAATAAACTTCGGCTTTAAAAGGACTGTGAAATCCGTATTTCCAACCTTTCAAAGTTGTCATGATCGGCATATTCTGCGTTTCCAGAGAATAGATCCCAGGCTGATACACATCGGCAAGAGTTCCTTCGTTGATGAACACTGCAACCTGCGATTCCCTGACAACCAGCTTTGCGCCGTATTTAATTTCGTTGTTGTAACGGTCAAAACGATGAATCATCGTATCATTAGAAGGGTCTAACCATTCAATGATATCTATAAATTCGCCTTTAATTTTATTTAATATGCCCATAAGATTTTAATTTTAGATTTATTAATTTTAGATTTTTTAGTTATGACAAATATAAATAAAAAGAAGCATTGTAAAACAATTATTTTATTTAAAAAAAGCTAAACACAGGATTTCATTTATAGGACGCTTATAAGATGGATAGAGCAGATTTACACGGATTAAATAATTATAGATTTTAAGTTTTCCCAAACAAATCATAAGTTTCCGCATTAGTAATTTTTACATTTTTAAACTGTCCTATAATTTTTGCATTGGCTGGCGCTGCGATCAGTACTTCGTTATCAACTTCGGGAGAATCGTATTCGGTGCGTCCTACAAAGAATTCATTTTCTTTTCTGTCAATAATAACTTTAAGCGCTTTCCCGATCAAAGCTTTATTTTTTTCAAGAGAAATATCCTGTTGAAGCTGCATTAATGCATCAACTCTTTCCTGTTTTACTTTTGGGCTTATGTTATCTTTTAATGCAAATGCTTTCGTGGATTCTTCGTGAGAATACTTAAAAACACCTAGCCTGTCGAACTTTACATCATTTGCAAAATTTAATAATTCATTAAAATCTTTTTCCGTTTCGCCCGGGTAACCTACAATTAAAGATGTTCTCAATGCAATTCCGGGAACTTCTTTTTTTATTTTTTTAATTAATTTCAATGTTCCCTCCCTGTCAATCCCCCTGTTCATAGACTTTAGCAAGTGGTCGCTGATATGCTGGAAAGGAATATCAAGATATTTGCAAATGTTTTCGCGTTCACGAATTACTTTTAAAACAGTCATGGGAAACGCAGCAGGGTAGGAGTATTGCAAACGTATCCATTCAACATTTTTTATGTCAGAAAGTTTTTCAAGCAGAGAAGCGAGTTTTCTTTTTTTATAAATATCAATTCCGTAATACGTTAAATCCTGTGCAATAAGTATCAATTCCTTCACGCCATTGTTTACAAGCAGTGTAGCTTCTTTTACAATTTCTTCAATGGGTTTGGAAATATGTTTTCCTCTTATAAAAGGGATTGCACAAAATGAGCATTTCCTGTCGCAGCCTTCTGCAATTTTAAGGTAAGCATAATGCGAAGGAGTTGTAAGTACTCTTTCTCCCAATAGCTCATGTTTGAAATCAGCGCCAATAAAATTCAGTATCTTATCGAAATCATTTACGCCAAAGTAAGCATCAACTTCGGGCATTTCTTTTTTCAATTCATCAGAATAGCGTGCAGAAAGGCAGCCGTTAACAATTATTTTTTTTACAGTTCCATTTCTTTTTGCTGCTACCACATTTAAAATTGTATCAATGGATTCCTGTTTTGCATCGTTTATAAACCCGCATGTATTAATGATTACAATATCCTGATTAAGTTCATCGGAATTGTGAGATACCTGGAATTTTGCAATATCAAGTTGTTTAAGCAAAACTTCCGAATCAACAAGGTTCTTGGAGCAACCAAGGGTAATTACATTAATTTTAAATGGGGCTTTAGTCTTCAAAAATTTGAAATATAGGTTAGTAGTCAACAGAAAAAAATATTTAAGAACAAGGATCAACCCTGCCTACCGTCAGGCAGGGATTTTTGATTTACGATTTTTGTACCTGTTGAAGTTGATTATTTTTCTGTGCAGTTTCAACGCTTTTTACGAAAATAGATATTAATTCATTGCCTTCGCTTATAGCAAAAGTTATTTTTTCTTCTTTTTTATAAAGTTTTGTACGATAAATAATTTTCAAACAAATATAAGTTTCTCTTAATTCTTTCAATACAATTTTTATTTTATGGATAAAATCTCTTCTTGATTCTCCGCTTTGAGCTTCGCCATAATTTA
>CAINEZ010000230.1 GCA_903847905.1 uncultured Bacteroidota bacterium | reverse complement strand
TAAATTTATTGAAATAAATATGGCTCTAATAATCAAGACAAGTGACCCTACAGGTCTTTTAACATCAATGAAAAAATCTATTGACACTAAATCAATAGAAACCTGGTCATACGATAGCAGTGGGGATTTTACACATACACCTGAGCAATGGAAGTTTAAAGCATGGATGAGACCAAAAATTCATATAGGAGAACTGCATTTTGACTTCTTAGGTAATAGAGAAATTACAACGACTAAGTTAATTTATGCTGTATATCACGGAAGATTTGCTGAAATGTTACTCAACCATTTTGATACTCAATTTTCGGAAGTAAAAGCAACTGCTATGCCCACAAGTAACGATGTTATTACACCATCAAAATAAAGAACTAAAACACTTTTTTTAATATGATAGATACATCAAAGACAATATTAGAAATCATTCAAGCAAATACTGATAAGGGTATAGACCTTATTGAAAAGGTTGATGCTTTTTATAATAATGCATGGGATAAATTAATTGTTTTCGGTTCAATTTTATTTGGGCTTGTTGGGATTTTAGTTCCATTATTTATACAATTCTATCAAAAAAGATCAATGAAATTAAGTGAAAGTGAACTTAAAAATAAATTAAAAATTGAAATAACAACTGAATTACTGACAACAATAAAAGAGAAATTTAGTGAAAATGAAAAGCAAATTAGTATGCTCATTGCTTCAGCAAATGCAAAAATATTTTTCTCTCAAGCAAAATTTAGTCTAGAGAAGAATTCATATACTGGGGCTCTTGGTGAACTAGTAACAGCATCTTATTTATCAATGGAATGCGATGATTATAAATATTTACAGAATATTCTAGATTATATTTTGAATAATTGCTTACCTTATTTATCTATAGAAGAAATAGAAGATTTAAAAACGGCTAATGTTTGCGACCTTAAATTATTTTTAGACGACCTTATTAAAAAGGATGATAGAGCAATGTTCCAAACAAAAATTGGTGACATAAAAGTAAAAATGTCTAAACTTCCAATGAAAATAAAAGATAAACCAGAGGAGCAATCGAAAAATTTGATTTAATGATATAGAATTAGGCATTAGCTAAACAAGTTTGAGAAAATATTGTCACTAGCATCTATAGTTGTTTCACAACTCAAATTTTAAATGGGGGTGGGAGGAGCTAAAAATGGGTTTCCAAATAGTCTGATAAAAAAGAAATCACAATCCCTATCTACAAACTACAAACAACAAACAACTCGTTTATTATTTTGTTTTCAACAATTAAATGTATTTTTGTATTAAATAAAACTATTCATATATGACAACGGTTGAATTAAAAAATAATTTTCATCGTTTGATTGACAGTATTGACAACGAAAGCCTGTTAATGAAATTTTATGATCTGCTTTTAAGAAAAAAAGACCTGCGGGATGGGAAATTGTTTAGTTACCTTACCAAAGAAGAACAGGAAGAATTGTTTCTTGCAGAAGAAGAAAGCGAAAATTCTTATAATGTTGTCAGTAACGAAGAACAAAAGAAGAAGCATAAAAAATGGCTTTCCAAATAGTCTGGTCTAAAAGATCTGTTAAGAAATTTGACGAGATTATTGATTATCTTATAAAAGAATGGGGCGAAAAAGTTACTTCATCTTTTGTAAGAAAAGTTTATAATTTTATTGATTTGCTTGCTGAATACCCTGAAATAGGCTCTTTAGAACATGCCAAAAAAAATATTCGCGGATTTATTCTCATAAAACAAATTTGTGTTTTTTATAAAATAAAAAAGGATACAATAATTATTTTGTCATTCTTTGATACCCGCCAAAATCCTAAACGAAAAAGATTTTAATTTCCTGTTTCCTTAATATCATTCTTTCATTAAATAAATTCATAACACTCAACATATAACTAATCAATCTCTTTGATTAAATAATTATTTGTATTTTTGATGAATAACAAAATTTTGATTTAATATTTTGAATATCGAATATCGATCAACGAATGATGATTTTTGAAGTATCCCAAGAATCTTAAATCTAAAATCGTTAATCCCTGCCTAACGGCAGCTACCGTGTGGACACAAATATTATTAGCTTTGGCACAAAAAAGATATGAATAAAATAAGCCATACACCAAATTTTGAAGGAATATTTTCTGACAAACGTTTAAATAAGCGCGGGAATAATATCGGCTCCATACTT
>CAINEZ010000229.1 GCA_903847905.1 uncultured Bacteroidota bacterium | reverse complement strand
TAATAACATTACCTTCATCATTATATTCTTTCTTTGGAATAGATGTGGATTCCTGATTCGTATTTCCATAATGTGCTGTTTCGTGTAGTAAAGTCTTATAAACACCCATAAACGCTGCCTGTTTATTTTCAGCTGAAGCATCACTTTGTAATGTAGTCTCTAATTTTTTTACATCAGCAGTATTTAACTCTATTAAATTAACATCACTATCATAATGTCCATGGTTATTTTTTGAATCTGACCAAACATTGCCACTTGGATTTTCCACAAATTCTAAATTTGGACCTGACCCATAAGTAACAGCTTCTTCTACTTTCTCTTTTGTAAAATTATTATCCGAACTCACTAAAAAACCATTTAAGATTTTTTGGCTACCCATAACATCCTTTTTAACTTGACTTTCTATATACTTCATTACCATAGGGTAATCTTTTTTATATTGTTCTACTAATGCTGTAGGAATTTTATATTCACCTTTAGCATCAATATAATATAAAGGATTATCTCCAGCGAAAATGTATGGACTTTCAGAAGGAAACTTACTCGTTAGTGGGTCAGGAGTAGGTATCCTATTAATTCTTGGATCATATAATCTTGCTCCAAAATCATAACTATTCCCTGACCCGTATATTTCATCGTCTTTCAACATTCCATCAAATCCAAACTTATATTTATCAGGATTGTAATTTCTACCTGGCATTTCCATGCCGAACGGATATAGGTCTGCGGCACTCACAATATCCGCACTGTAAAATTCAATAATTCCCGTTGAAGTTTCATGCGGTATTTTACGATCACTCACTGTTACCAGCACATTCCCTAAATGGTTAGCCTTTACACCAAAATTTAATGGTGTCTTTTTTTCGCTATATGTCCCTGTTGATGTGTACACCTTTCTGTTCTTAGACTTCTCCAAAGTTATTATTTTTTCTTTTCACAGGAAGTTTTTTTCAAATGAAAAAAAAAGAAAAGTCGGTCTGCTTTTATATAAATTAACTGCGCATAATTTCGGCTTGCTGTAATTGCGTAAGAACAACTAACAGCAAGCCAGCGGCATTATGCGCAATTCAAGACAATACACAACAATACATTTTCAACCCTTGTATTTATTTAATTATTTCGCGCAGGCTTACGCGCCCTGCCGCCCTACGGTTGGCTCATTTTTAAAGCTGATGCAAAAAATAATTTTATATTTTTTCTTTGGTTATTTTTTACATTATCTTTAAAAACGTTGATTTTACTGAATGCACGAAAAAACACGGCTCGTTTTTATTGATAAATAACCCTTCGACTTAACTCAGGGTGACCGCTCAACTTGTGGGTTATATATCAATAAACACGGGCATCCAAGCGGAGCAGTGGACTTAATTCGGAGCGGTAATTTTAATTCCGCGCGGAAGGATGCGCGAAAAAATATACTTATTACATACCTTACGCCTGTGGCTTGCGCCTTGACTGAACGGAGCGAGTAGCGCACTATTTCAGCAAGTGCAGGAAAAAAGCAAAGCAAAAATTTATATGAACACTGTTTTTTTACTGCTCTTGCTACCTGTCTTTTCAAGGCGGCAAACAGCTTTTCACGTTTTTGGTTTTACCTTAAAAGATAAATCAATAATCAAAACCAAAAACGTGATATGCTGTTTGTCAGTGGTGGCGTGTGATGGAGTGCGGCTATTTGGCGAAGCCCGTCAGTACATAATGTTATTATAAGACTGCCCCCTTCGGCTTCGCTCAGGGCGCAGCGGGCAGTTTTATAATGCCACATTATGTAAAATAGCTTGGAGCTTAAAATTTCTTGGCGTGTCTTTTTGCTTCGCGGGGTACATTGGAAAATTGCAAAAAACATGACGAAAAATTTAAGCAGAAGGTTCCGATAGCTATCGGAAGGGGAGTGTTGGGAGCGGGTATTTATTTTCTTCTTTCTTTTTCTTTTTCTTTTATTTCCTGTGTTTCCTGTGAAAGAAAAAATCATTTTAACGGATGGAATAAATTTAATTGCAGCTGCAAGTCTTAATCATTAATCGTGGAGCTTGTAATAGTGTATGCCTGATTTGCCTTTCATGGCTATATTTAAATAGCCTGCATGTGTTAAACTTATTATGTGTCGCCAGGCTTTCTGAGGATGACAGTTTAAGATTGAGGATATTTCGCCACGTGTCATTATTGTTTTTTCTTTCATTATTAAAAGCAATGATGCGTAAAATTTTCTCGATGATTCACTCAGCATGCTCTCCGGAAAGGCTATGGGGCGTATCAGGCTTAAGGTATTGACGATATCTTCTCTGCTGATTATTATTTTATACCCTTGTTTTTGACGGTAGCGCTTGTTAAATATTGCGCTTGCCTTAACAAGCTGTTGATATAATAGCAACAGTTCCTTTTCAGGCAGGTGTTTTCCAATTTTTATTTTTTTTTCTAATCGCCGGTAAGGGTTGTGTATTTTTACTTTGGGATTTACTTCGCTTATCATTATGGCTATGTTTAAAAGCGCCTGATAGTAGTTTAGTTGCGAAGGGCGTAAGGTTTTCATTTGCTGATTTGTAATTTGATAGTCGACTATCACTGACCTTCACCGGGTATTAATACCCCTCTGTGAAGCTTGTGAAGCTCAAAAAAATAGCTCTATATCTCTTTGCTGTTAAGGGTTTCAGTTTCACATTTCAATTTGTGAAAGTGTGTGAAGCTATGTGAAGCTGCTCATTTTTAACTCTTTATTTCTTTCCGTATTTTTTCTTCAATTCGTTCAATACCTTGTCCATTATGGTGATCCCGCTTTGCAGTATTTCGTAATCATCCCATATTATTACTTCGTATTCATGTCCGGTCTTTTGATTTCTGCCTACCTGCTTAATGTAGCCGCGCTGCGTTAATTCGAGCAGATACCGCCTTAATTGCTGCGGATGCATCCGAAATATACCGCGTATTTTGCCTGCAAAAAAAGAACCGGCTTTTTCGTTTTTTAAATAACTTTTTAATCTTTCAAAAAATCCTCTCAATGCTCCGTTCAGCTCATCGCTCTTTCGCAACAATACTTCTTTGCTTAGCTTGTTCGCCCATTCTACATCTTCAAGCGTCGCTTCTATGTACCTTCCCAATGAATCGGGACAGGTTGTCCCGTCCGGCTTTTGCTTGATTTCTCTTTGCTTCTGATTCCAGAAAGCTATAGCTTTTATCAGAGTTAAATAATGTGCATTGGTGCGTAGTTTCTTAAATACATAGTCGGGGATCCTTAATTCTTCTCCAAATGGTATCACTACTTCCAGGTGTTCTAAATGCAGCTGTGCTGTCTTTAATATGGTTTGCGCCTGTTGTTCTTTGTTCTTGTCCAACAGTCCTGCTATTTCTTTTCGCTGGTATTCCAATACTTTTTCCTGGTGTTCCGGGCTTTCGTTGACCTGTATTAAAAAACTCCGGCTGGCGTTATCTTCATACAGCTTGTCTTTTGTTGTAGCTCCTGCCACGCATACAGGACCTTCTACATACAGGAACTTGGGTCCAAATTCTCCTGTCTTAATATTCTTCTCTGTGCTGTATTTGCTGATGGACTGGTTGCTCATCATTTCCCTGAGCGGTAGCAGCGCATTAAATGCTCCGTCTAAATCTTCTATTAATAAAATCATGTGTTTCCAAAAATCTTTTAAGCTGTGGTACAATGTGTTTTCGGTCAAAGCTGTGGTAATTCTTATGTGCGCTTTTGGTACAAGTGATGCAATTTTTTTTAATAAATATGTTTTTCCGCTTCCGCTCTTGCCCTGTACTAATGCGTGTAACGGCTCTTTAAACATTCTCGTTAAGAGTATAAAAAATAACAACATTCCTTTTTCTTCTTCGCCTACAAGTCCTATGTTTTTTATGTGTTCTTCGGTTTTCTTCATCAGGTCTTTGTCTTTTAAAAATTTCTCTCCCTGCTGTAACTCTTTCGGGGTAAAGGTTTCACG
>CAINEZ010000228.1 GCA_903847905.1 uncultured Bacteroidota bacterium | reverse complement strand
TATCCCATTTGTCCGAAATTCTCAACTTAGATAGCGAAACGTTAATGGAAAAATTATTCTCTGAAAACGAACAACTTACAAAATTCTTAAATTTTAAAGCCCTATCGCAAGCGGGCTAAGATAGCTTGCGAAAGTTCAGTAGTCTAATAATAAAGTGGACTTGTCACTTGCTTCTATTCTCAAATTGTCGAAGATATGCAAAAATGCATCTTTTTCATCATGCGGATTACTTCCCCACATTCCGTCATCAAAAAATGCTATTTCCGTTTTTGGTTTTATGACCATTAAAGAGTCAGAATATCCCATCTTATAATAAACTTTTAGTTCTTTGTCGGATTTATTATTTAGAGTATATCTATAGCCAATTGCAGGGTCACATGATAATAAAAGAACCATACTAAAAACAAAAGTCGTGAGTTTTAATCCAAAATTTGATTTTAAATTTGTTGCTTTCATAATACAATTTTTTAGTAGATTATTTATTCTATTCTTGTCCACAGCTGCTGCACGAATCTTTCGTGTTGCAAATTTACAGTCACCACGCGATAAAATCGCGCGGTAGCTGGGCGGTAGCAGGGGGCTAAATACATAGTTTATTTTATATTGGCACACGTTACAAACGTGCGCCAGCGTGAGCAGTTTACTCGATTTAGGCACTGGTTTTTGTTCGTTCTTTTCTAATTTTCAACAGGATGAATATGTCGAATAGAATCATTGTCGCACACCAAATCGCACACACCCAAAATCCCCACAGGTGTTGTTCTTTACTTGTGAAATTTGTCGAGTGAGCTTCAAATAGACATAACAGTCCAATAAAATTTAATAAAATAAATATGCTGTTGAAGTCTTTAATTTTTACAATTAATGCAATTAACCAAAGGATAAATGAAATTTAGAAACCATACCACAAGCCAAGAAACGAAAAGCAGTCAATAATATGTATTTTTAGACGAGGTAGACGAATTTATTGCCAAACTCGACCAGAAAACAGCTACAAAAGTCATTTACAACATTGATCTTGCAGAACAAACGAATGACCCAAGGCTTTTCAAAAAACTTCAAAACGACATTTGGGAATTTCGTACAAAATATGCAGGACTTCAAATCAGACTACTTGCATTTTGGGACAAGTCAGACAACAAAGAAACATTGGTTATTGCTACTCATGGTTTTATAAAGAAAGTTGATAAAGTTCCGGGGAACGATATTGAACGAGCAGAACGAATAAGAGAAAAATATTTCAACCATAAATCAAAAAGAAAATAAAATGGCAACTAAAGAAATAGAAACACAAACTCTTTCTGATATGAAAGACAAGTATATCGGAAAAACTGGCACTAAAGAAAGAGAAGAGTATGAATATGAGCTAAGAATGGATGTTTTGGGTAAAATGATAAAATCAGCGAGACAAGAACGTCATTTGACACAGGAAGAATTAGGACGATTAATAGGAGTACAAAAGTCGCAAATTTCAAAACTTGAAAGTAGTGCTAATAGTGCAACAATCGACACGATTATTAAGGTTTTCAAAGCATTAAAAGCAGAGATAAACTTTAATGTAAAACTTGAGAATACTTTTGTCGAACTAACCTGACAAAAAAGCCAGTAAGCAGCCGGTAGTTAACTCACTTCGTTCGTGATATTTTCCTTCGGTGATATTTGCTCTTCTAACATTTGCTGAAGTCTTAACCTGAGTTCGGGATAAGAAAATATATAAATAACTCATTATCATCGTCATAAATAAGGTAATAAGGTTGAATACGCTTTAGATTTCATTTTTGTACTAAGGTTAAGACCTTATTTGCT
>CAINEZ010000227.1 GCA_903847905.1 uncultured Bacteroidota bacterium | reverse complement strand
CATAGAGAGTCCGGTTGGTAAACTAGGTAAAACAGAATAGGTAACATTGTCGCCAGTTACGGTCGGAGTTAGCGATGTAATTGCTGTATTTTTTGTAAATGAATTAGGTGATGTATAAGAAAGAGAGCTTGGAGCGGCTTCTTTAATTTTAATAATATTTAGAGCATTACTGTTGCCATTATAAGCAGCGACGTAAACATAATCACCATCAGTTGCAGTACCTCTAGCCGAATTTAATTTAGCACCGTTTGTTCCGTCAGTAATAGAATAAAGATGAGTCGGGCTAGCTGGATTTGAGACATCTACTATTTCCAGAGCATTGCTACTATATGAACCAATATAGGCTCTATTTTCAGAAACTGTTATACCATAAGCGCTAGACAACATCGCTCCTCCTGTACCATTTGTAAGAGATCCGGCATGAACTGGGGAGGCCGGATTTGAAACATTAACTATCTCCAGGGCATTACTACCAGCCGAAGCTATATACGCATAATTACCAACAACCTGAATATAGCTAGCCGTAGTAAGTAAAGCGCCGCCAGTACCAGTCGACAAAGATCCGGCATGAACTGGATTAGTTGAGCTGGCAATATTTACTATTTCCAAAGCATTACTAGTTGTTATGTAAGCATAGCTTCCAACAATATCAATTCCAAAAGGAGAGGTTAACGAAGCGCCTCCGGTGCCACTAGCTAAAGTTCCAACCAGAGTTGGATTGGTCGGATTACTCAAATCCATTATTTTTAATGCATTGCCAGCTTTAAAGGTTAAATAGGCATAATTACCAACTATTTTTATATTTTGAATTCCTCCCGCCGCTGCTCCGGCAAAAATACTCCCTGGCCCACCAATATAATTTACATGTACCGGATTAGCTGGATTTGAAACATCTACCACCTCTAAACCTCCCCATGAAGCATTGGTTCCACCTCCACCAGCAGTCGCTCCGGTTGAAACTATATAGGCATAGTTACCATAAAAATCAATACCTAATGGACCATACAACTGAGCTCCGCCGTACCGCAAAATTATTGAACCCTTTGGAACAGGGTTACTTTTATTGGAAATATCTACTATCTGTAATGCATTACCTTGATTAGAAGTAACATATGCCAATCCATTATGAAGTTTTACAAATCTAGCTCCGTTTAAATTAAGACTTGGGTCAATTTGATTTATGTGTGTAGGACTAGCCGGATTTGTTACGTCTATCATTTCAATTCTATTAGAGCCAGTAACTGAAACATGAATAGTATTGTTATAGTAAGCAATACCTCTAGGTCTAACTAAAGCTGCACCACCATCTCCGTCATTTATAACTCCAGCATGAATTGGATTAGTTGAGCTTGAAATATTTACCACCTCAATCGCATTGCTATCATAACCAGACAAATAAGCATAGTTACCATTAACCACTAAATCATAACCACGAAGTTTTGCCCCGTTTGATCCGTTAGAGATAGATCCTGCGTGCGTAGGGCTTGCCGGGTTTAAAATATTTATAATTTCAAGAGCTTGACTGTTATAAGAATAAACATAGGCATAATTACCGGATACTTGTAATCCTACAGCACCAGCAAGTAAGGCTCCTCCCGCACCATTTACTATAGAGCCAGCATGTGTCGGGGCTGTTTTATTTGAAACATTAACAATCTCTAATGCCCCAGTTGTATAATCAGTAACATAAGCATAGTTACCAACAACAATAACATCTTGAGTGTAAGTTAATTTTGCGCCGCCCGCACCATCAGTTATAGAACCGGCTAATACCGGATTTGATTTGTTTCTAAAATCTAAAATCCATAATTTATGGATGCCGCCATCTGGTACGTATACATAATCATCTTTAACATAAATATACATCGCTTGATCAACACTTGAATTATAAGCGGTAGTATTAAAAACATAATTTGAAACATGATATGGATGATTTTTATCTGCAATATTTATTACTTCCACTGATTCATTATTGCTTAAGTTATTAAAATTCAGAACATAAGCATAATCACCCTCAATCATTATTCCTTTTGGACCAACAATAACTGCTCCATTATCTCCATTGCGTAAAGTACTCATTATAACAGGATGTAATGGATCGGCGATATCAGCTATTGTTAAACTATTACCCCAATTAGATCCATAATAAAGATAATTACCAGAAATTGTATTCCATTCCGGAGATGAAACATCTGGCGTATATTGCGAATTAGCAATAACACCCTTTACAGTTGGAGTAACAAAAACTGAAGCTTGAGCTACGGCCCCAAAAGATAAAAATGCTATCAATACTAATGCTATATGTAATTTTATTTTCATAACACACTTCTTAAATATAACGAAATTATTAATTACCTCGCATAATTTAAAACTTTTATTTATTAATAGTCATTAAAATACAAAAACAAGCGGTATTCTTAATTTGATATAAATTCCGATGTAATTGTAATAAATTATTCTGTAAATATTATACAATAATTTTATAAATTGGGGAAGAAAAATTTTTAAGTCTTATTTGACATAAACGTTAAATAATTATACAATAAAAAGAATTTCTAGTTCATTAAAATATAAATATTCTTATGATTTCTGACTAAAGCACTTATGTGTATCAAGATTCGTG
>CAINEZ010000226.1 GCA_903847905.1 uncultured Bacteroidota bacterium | reverse complement strand
GCGCAGATGTAAGTAAAATAAAAATGAAATACACCGGAGATATTGATAAAATTGAAACATCCACAGAAGGGAATATTTTAATAAATACACCTGCCGGCGAAATAATTGACCATGCACCTCAAAGTTTTTATAAAGAATCTTCTGAAAAAATATCCTCAGCTTTTGAATTAAAAGGAAACACCGTTTCATTCCAACAACAAACAATAAACAACAAACAACAAACAGTTATTATTGATCCATGGACAACCACGCCTACATATCTTACAACTTCCAATGCCGCTTTTGATATAGATTTTGATTCTAATGGCAATGTGTATGTTTCGGGAGGAACTGATCCTTATAAACTTGTTAAATATTCTCCAACCGGAAGCTGGATATGGACTTTTACCAATCCTTCTGGATGGGCAGCAGATAGATGGTACTCTAAATTTTGTGTTCTCCGAAATTCAGGAAGTGTTTTTATCAGCGAGGGTAAAGTAATTGCTGGAAACGCTCCTAAAGTAAAGAAAATAAATCAAAGTGGACTTCCTGCTTTCACTTCAGATCCGTTTATCGGGAATAATGAGATTTGGGTAATGTTTTATAATGAATGTACCGGACAATTATTTGGTTTTGGCGGAGGTACTGCTGATAATTTAAATCTTCAACAAATTGCAGATACTAATTTATTAAGCAGTTCAATTAAAAATTTTAATTCTTGCGCTCTTTCGAATAACGATATTGCTTCAGTTAAAATGAATTATAATGGAGATTTTTATGCTTTAATGATATCGCCAAATTGTCCAAATAATCACATATTAAAAAGTTTAAAAGATTCAAGTTATAATCCGCCTCCTACATTTGATGTTCCCACAAGTTATAATTATAAGGAATTAATAAATTCCGGAATACCAGGATTTAACACTATTATACATCAGACCGTTAGAGCAAACGCTTTGGCTTTAAACAATGGTTACCTGTTTAGCTATGATGGAAAAACTTTAAATGCATGGGATAAAACTAACGGAGCAGCGTTGGGTTCTTATGTGGTTAACTCCAGTTATGCAGCTGGTCAATCCAGAACACACGAAGGTATTGCTGTTGATGAATGTAATAATGTATATGTGGGTGGAACCAATATGGTTCACGTTTATTCTTTCAATGGAAGCGCTTTTCTACCCCTTACACCTATAACTACAAATATTACAGGAGAAGTATATGATATTCAATTATCTCAACCTACTAATACTTTATATATATGCGGAGCCGGATTTGTAACAGATACAGCGGCAATTGACTGTTTTCAAGGTCCTCTTACAATTTCAGCTATAATTGATCCGTGTATTGGAAATGCAAGTTTGATAGTTACCGGGGGCACTCCTCCATACACATATCTTTGGAGCAACAATGCGACTGATTCGATTGTAACAGGACTTTCTAATGGAACTTATACTGTTACCGTTACTGACAATTCGTGTGAAAAGTACAGCCAAATAGCCACAATTAACATCAGTTTAGGACCTTTGATAACTGTAAGCAGCGATACTGCTAAAATATGTATAGGAAACTCTACAAACATTTCAGCAAGCGCAATTGGGGGAATTTCATATTCATGGAGTCCTGCAACAGGATTAAGCGCAACTAATATTCCAAATCCTGTGGCAAATCCATCGGTAAATACAACATACATTGTAACAGTTACTGACGCTTATACTTGTTCGGCAATTGACAGTATAGTTGTTATAGTAAATTTATTGCCAATAGCAAATGCAGGATCTGGCGCGGCAATTTGTATTGGGAATAGCACACAACTTAGCGCAACAGGAGGGATATCTTATTTATGGAGTCCTTCATCTGGATTAAGCGCAACAAATATTTCAAATCCTTTAGCTAATCCTTCAGTAAATACAACATACATTGTAACAGTATCAAGTGGTCCAGGATGTACTGCCACAGATGATATAACTATTATGGTAAATTCTTTGCCTACAGCTTTTGCAGGATCTGATGTGGCAATTTGCATTGGGAATAACACGCAACTTAGCGCAACAGGAGGAACTACTTATTCTTGGAGTCCTTCAGCAGGATTAAACACAACAAATATTTCAAATCCCTTAGCAAATCCTTCAGTAAATACAACATACATTGTAACAGTTACAGATGCCAATAGTTGTTCGGCAACGGATAATGTTATGGTAACAGTTAACAATTTACCGGCAGCTTATGCAGGACCAGATGTGTCAATTTGTG
>CAINEZ010000225.1 GCA_903847905.1 uncultured Bacteroidota bacterium | reverse complement strand
TTCCACTACCATCACAAATTGACACATCTGGTCCTGCATAAGCTGCCGGTAAATTGTTAACTGTTACCATAACATTATCCGTTGCCGAACAACTATTGGCATCTGTAACTGTTACAATGTATGTTGTATTTACTGTAGGATTAGCTAAAGGATTTGAAATATTTGTTGCGCTTAATCCAGATAAAGGACTCCATAAATAAGATATCCCTCCTGTTGCGCTAAGTTGTGTGTTATTCCCGATACAAATTGTATCGTCAGATCCTGCATAAGCTGTTGGCAAAGGATTTACCGTAACAGTTACATCATCTGTTTTACTACATCCAGAACTATTTGTTACGGTTACAATGTATGTCGTAGTATTAGTAGGATTAGCTATCGGATTTAATATATTAGTTGCGCTTAAACCTCCGGAAGGGCTCCATAAATAAGATGTTCCTCCACTTGCGCCAAGTGTTGTGTTACTTCCATTACAAATTGCCGCGTCAGATCCTGCATTTGCTATTGGCAAAGAATTTACCGTAACTGTTACATCATTTGTAGAAGTACATCCGCCACCTGTTACTGTTACAATATATGTTGTAGTTGTTGTAGGATTAGCTAAAGGATTTGAAATATCTGTTGCGCTTAATCCTGTTGAAGGACTCCATAAATATGCAGTTCCCCCAATTGCGCTTGCTGAAATTGTTGTAGAGTTTCCTATACATATATCAGTATCATGACTTACAGTTATCAAAGGACCTAAAGTGATATTAATTGTGTCTATTTGCCTAATTTTGTTACACGAATTGTCAGTAATAGTAACAGTATAAATTCCGGCAGGAAGCCCTGTTAAACTCGAAGTAGTTTCTCCATTGTTCCAGAGATATGTATATGGAGAAGTTCCTCCATTAACTGACACGCTTGCATTTCCAATACATGGATTAATTGTGGTTGAAATTGTAAGAGGGTTTATAAAACAGCCAATTGCTGCTGTATCTTTTACAAATCCGGCTCCGCATATATATAAAGTATTAGTTAGTTGATATAATTGCACATCATATACTTCACCTGTTGTGGTTATTGATGTAAGAGCATTAAATGTTGTTGTTGTAGTATCGAAAGAATAAACGTGAACCTTACCGGCTCCACCCACATACACATTATTACATTCATCAACAGCAATACCTTCGTGTGTTCTGTTTACACCAGCTGCATAACTGTTGTCAACTATAACAGAACCCAGCGCTACTCCAGTAGTTTTGTTCCATGCCTTTAAAGTTTTTCCATCATAGCTAAACAGGTAACCATTGTTTAATGCTAAAGCATTTGCTCTACAAGTACCATAACCTTTACTTACACCACCACTAATCTCTGGTATTCCTGAATTCTTTAATTCAACATAACCATAACCTGAGAGAATATCAAATGCCAAAGGGGGATAATAATTTAAAGATTTTAAGCTTTTTAATATGTGATTATCAGTTGCACAACTTGGCGAAGTCATTAAAGCATAAAAATCTCCGTTATAATCCATCTTAACTGATGCAATATCGTTATCAGTAGCGGAACAAGAATTAAAATTATGAATGGAACTGCTTGATAAATTAGTATCTGCAATTTCCTGAAGATTATTATTATTTTCAGTACCTCCGCCGAAGCCAAATAATTGACCTGTGCATTGATTATGAAACATTACCCAAATCTCATTATTACCTATAAAATGATCAGAAGTGATAACTATATTTCCACTTGGATCTATTTTCATTACTCTAGGACCAGGGCTATCACCTGTTTTTACTTTCCCTTCACTTATAAAAACAGTTCCTGAACTTCTTATAGCACAAAATTTAGAATACCATCTTTTCCCTGTTAAAAAAGGAACAGGCGCCCAGGTAGAGGGATTGGTAAAAGACCAGAGAAAAATTCCGCTCGCCGAATATTTGGCAAGTTTGTAAATGCCGGCTCCACCTGAAACATAAACATTACCATTAAAATCATAGTCTATATCGAAAGCAGCATTATTTGTTGTAAGACTTGTAGGTGTTGTTGTCCATGGGTCTATAATAATAGTTGAGAGTTGAGAGTTTGGAGTTGAGAGTTGTAGTTGGAATGAAACGGTATTGTCATTTAATTTGAAAGATGATCCGATAGCTATCGGATTTATTTTTTTTAAAGATTCTTTATAAAAACTTTGAGGTGCATGGTCAATTATTTCGCCGGCAGGTGTATTTATTAAAATATTCCCTTCTGTGGATGTTTCAATTTTATCAATATCTCCGGTGTATTTCATTTTTATTTTACTTACATCTGCGC
>CAINEZ010000224.1 GCA_903847905.1 uncultured Bacteroidota bacterium | reverse complement strand
TTTCACATGATTAAAAATATAATATGAAATATATTAAGAAATGGTATATAATTTTACTGATATGTGTAATTACAATTACAGCTTTTGAATCATGTGCACATCGCCATCGTTTTAATAGAATGCTTAAACACAGGAGATCAGTAAATGTAAAAAGGTACCATAGCCCATATCAAAGGAGATTAAGAAGGAAAACTATCCCTATAAATAAAAACTACATTATTAGGAACAGAAGAAATTATGGAACTAATCCTTAATTAAGTATAGATAAAAAAAAACCGCTTTTGCGGTTTTTTTTTTATCTTAATATACTCTTTTAAGATTTCCTCCTGTATCGTTTTCCATTATTAATGGTACCTTCTCTACTTCCACATTGCTGGTATCAAGCCCAAAAGCTTTTACATCTGTGATACCTATTCGTTTTAGTAAAGAATAAATATCCATAATAAATTGTTCATAAGCTGAAAAATCAAAATCATAATTCTGAATCCTGTCAATAACAACAAAACGGAAATCGCCCATAATATTATGTTGTTTTAAAGATTTGTAATGACTTATTATATCTATTTCATTATTTTGTACAAGTTCATCAATAACCTGTCTAAAATACAAATTTATCTTTGGCTCAACTTTAAATCCAAGCCTGAATTCAACCCTTATAATAACATTTGGGGCTATTGTTTCAACAGAATATTCCATTGTATGCGGTTCATCTACGGTGTGAACATGTATAAACCAATATGTTTCGGCTCTTTTCGGTCTTTTATTAATAATCGAATAAATAATTTTTGTCTCAATATCCGTTGCAAAGTCAGCCCTGGTAAGATAAACAAGGTTTGTAGCATATTTTGGAACACCTTCGTCTTTACTAAGATCAAGAATGATCTTTTTATAGTTATCAATTTTAACGAATTCAAAAAATCGTTTCTTAATAATCCTTCCTTTGTACCAAACGTACATAATAGAAAACAGAATACCTGCCAACAAAATTGTAAACCAACCGCCATGACTGAACTTATGAAAATTAGCTAATAAAAATGAACCTTCAATTGTTAAATAAATCAATAATAAAAAACCTATAATAAAATACGAAACTCTTTTCAGCCTAAGGAAAGCTGTAAGCAAAATAGTGGTCATAAGCATTGTAATCGTAATAGAAAGACCATAGGCAGCTTCCATATTAGCAGATTCCTGAAAGAAAATAATTACAAAAGTACAGGCAGCCCATAAAAAACGATTTATACTTGGAATGAACATTTGTCCTTTTACTGTAGTAGGATATGAAATTTTAACCTTTGGCCAAAAATTAAGAAGTATTGCTTCACTTATTATTGTATAAGATCCGCTGATCAATGCCTGGCTGGCAATAACCGCTGCCGCAGTTGCAATGATAATACCTGTAAAAAGAAACCAGTGAGGCATGCATGCAAAAAACGGGTTCATGTCATGTTTAATGATGCCTGTATTATTAAGTATCCAGGCACCCTGTCCCAGATAATTCAATATAAGACAGGTTTTAACAAATATCCAAGTTACCCTGATATTTTTCAGCCCACAATGTCCAAGATCGGAATAAAGTGCTTCAGCTCCGGTAGTACAAAGAAAAACAGCTCCCAGTAATATAAACCCGCCCGGGTACTGAGTTAACAGCATATAGGCATAATAAGGGTTAAACGATTTAAAAATTGAAGGGAACGTAACTATTTGGCTTAATCCGATCACTCCCAGCATCAGGAACCAAAAAAACATTATAGGACCGAATGAGTTTCCAAGAAATTTTGTTCCGAATTGCTGTATAAGAAACAAAAGAAAAATGATAACAAGTACAATGGGAAGTACAGGAACATCAGCGCTTATCATCCTTAAACCTTCTACAGCAGAAACTACAGTTATAGATGGAGTAATAACACCATCGGCTAAAAGTGCAGCCCCGCCAATAAGCGCTACAATGTATATCCAACGGTTTCTCCTTCTTACAAGGGCGTATAACGAAAAAATTCCTCCTTCACCTTTGTTATCAGCTCTTAGAGTAACAATAATATATTTTAGTGTCGTCTGTAGAGTTAAAGTCCATATAATACATGATATGGCACCATAAATAAAACCAGGAGTTATTCCACCTACTGCGCCTCCAACAATAGCACGCATCACGTACAATGGCGATGTACCAATGTCACCATAAACAATCCCAAGGGTAATAACGAGTCCCGAAAAAGAAAGGTTAGTTATCTGGTTATGTAATTTCTTCGAACTCAAATTTTTCTAATTAATTAAATCCGCCAAATTTATTAAAGAAAGTAGTATCTAATACAAAAAAAGATAAATATATTTTTTACCTGATCAAAGCTGAACGAAGCATACGGTGTTTACCGTTAATATCTTTCCTGATTACAATATCAGAAAAGCCTGTTTTGTTAAAAATTTCTATAAGTTCATTTGATAAATTTTCATTTATTTCGAGAAAAAGAAAACCGCCTCGCCTCAAATGCATCGCTGAAAAAGAAGATATGGCTTTATAAAATTTAAAAGGGTTTTCATCGGGAACAAACAATGCTTCCTTTGGTTCATAATTAAGCACATTATTCTTCATTAAACGTTTTTCTGATTCCCTTACATAAGGAGGATTGCTGACAATAATATCAAATTCCGGAAGTGTGCTACATTCATCTTTATTAAGGATATCAATTTTATGAAACTTTACAGATGTATCATTTACAAATGCATTTTCCTTTGCCACATCAAGCGCTTTTTTTGAAACATCAATTGCAACTACCGAACTTTCAGGAAAATATTTTTTTAATATAATTGCAATGCAACCACTGCCTGTTCCAATATCCAGAATTGATGCAGTTTTATTTTTATTTTCCTTAATTATCCAGTCAACAAGTTCCTCTGTTTCTGGTCTTGGAATCAGAACATCCCTGTTAACAATAAACGGAAGTCCGAAAAACTCAGTGCTTCCAATAATATATTGAATCGGAATATCAAGATTAAGTTTTTTCAGGATATCAGTAATATAAGGTACTTTATCTTCTTCAATTTTATCTTCTTTTTTAAGTAAATAATCAGGCTTTGAAAAATTTAAAACGTGCTGTAATGCATACAATACCATATTCTTTATTTCTATTTCAGAATATTTACCTGCAAGTTCTTTTAAAAAAAGGTCGGTTATATCTTTTATTTTCATTGTATAAAATTACTCTAATTATTGTAATTTTGAAACGATAATGAATGATGAAGATATAAAATATATAAGTCGCTGCATAGAACTTGCAAAAAAAGGAATAGGCATGGCAGCCCCTAATCCCATGGTTGGCTGCGTAATTGTATGTGGAGGGGAAATTATTGGGGAAGGATTTCATAAAGAGTTCGGCGGACCACATGCAGAAGTAAATGCAATAAATTCAGTCAGCGATAAAAACAATCTGAAAAAATCAACAATCTACATAAACTTAGAACCTTGTTCTCATTTCGGTAAAACGCCACCCTGCGCCGATCTTATAATAAGCATGGGAATACCAAAAGTTGTAATTGGCATGATTGATCCTTTTAAAGAAGTTTCAGGCAAAGGTATTAAAAAGCTGAAAAATGCAGGGATAGAAGTTGTTTCAGGTGTTATGGAAAAAGAATGCAGAGAAATTAACAAGCGTTTTATTACTTTTCATGAAAAGCGAAGACCATACATCATTCTTAAATGGGCACAAACATCAGATGGTTACATCGGGTTAAAAAAAGAAGAATACATCAATGGCAGGCTGCCTGTATGGGTCATTAATGAAAAGTTGAAAACAATTGTTCACAAATGGCGTACCGAAGAACAGTCTATAATGGTTGGTACAAATACCGCTTTGCTTGATAATCCTATGTTAAATGCAAGAGAGTGGAAAGGTAAAAGTCCTTTAAGAATCGCCCTTGACCGTAATTTAAGGCTTCCAGATACACTGAATTTATTTGATAATAAAATTCCAACTATCATTTTTACTTCAAAGAAAAATACGAGAAAAAAATCAACAAACCTTGAATATATTTTAATTGATTTTGAGAAAAATATTTTAAAGCAGATTTGCAATATTTTGTTTGAAAGAAAAATTACTTCTTTGTTTGTTGAAGGAGGGACACGTCTGCTTCAAACATTTATTGATGAAGGATTGTGGGATGAAGCAAGAATATTCTCGTCAGAAAAAAAAATAATTAGAGGAGTCAAAGCCCCTGTAATTATTGGTAACGTCGTGTCAGAAAAAAAATTTCGATATGACAAATTAGTTATTTTACAAAATGATTAACCATGCTTTTTGAAGACACATATAGGACCATAAACAAAGTATCAGAAGGAATTTTCAAGGATCGTGGCAGCAAATTTATTGCCCTCGCCTACCCTGTTGTTTCAGAAAGTGAAGCAAAGCAAAAGCTGTCTGAAGTTCGCAAAAAGTTTCATGATGCCTGTCATCATTGTTTTGCATACAGGATAGGGTACGACAAAATGTTATGGCGCGCAAACGACGATGGTGAACCTTCAGGAACAGCAGGGAAACCGATCTTTAATCAGATACAATCCAAAGACCTTACAAATATTTTAATCATTGTTGTAAGATATTTTGGCGGCACACTCTTAGGTGTTCCCGGACTTATTAATGCGTATAAAACCGCTTCCCAGGAAGCACTGAACAATGCGGTTATCATTACAAAAACTGTTAACGATGTTTACGAAGTAAATTATGATTATCCCGCAATGAATGATGTTATGAAGATCGTCAAGGACAAAGGACTTGAAATTATATCCACTGATTTTGCCATTAAATGTAAAGTGATTTTCAAAGTAAGAAAAAATGATTCATCAACCGTCTATGAGAGCCTGAAGAAAAATTTCTCATTAAAAATCATTTATTTGAGGACAGAATAAATAAAAGATAAGACTAAATATTTTATTTTTTTTTTTGAAATAAAAGCTACAGAAATCTTAACTTTGCATGTTCTTCTACTATTTTTGTGAAAAAAATATTAATTATACAAACTGCATTTATAGGGGATGTTGTACTTGCCACTCCTGTCGCTGAAAAATTACACCAGTCTATACCTGGTGCAAGTATTGATTTTCTCTTAAGAAAAGGTTGCGAAAGCCTGTTTGAGAACCATCCTTTTTTTAATAATATTTTAATATGGGATAAGGGAAAAAATAAGTATAAAAACTTGTTTAATATATTGCGCCAGATAAGACAAAGTAAATACGATATTATAATTAACCTCCACAGGTTTGGCACATCCGGAATTATTACTGCATTCTCTAAAGCCTCACGTACCATAGGATTCAACAAAAACCCATTTTCTTTATTTTTTAGTAAAAGAGTGAAGCATATTATTGGAAAGAAAAATAATTTAATACATGAAATTGACAGGAATCTTTTACTGATATCAGAATACGGAGACAACAGCAGGACGATGCCCCGAATATACCCATCTGATAAGGATTATAAAAAGACAGAAGATATCAGGAAAAAGGAGTATATCTGCATCTCTCCTGCTTCCATCTGGTTCACAAAACAATATCCAAAAGAAAAATGGATAGAATTAATAAAAGGAATATCCGGATCAACACAAATTTGTTTTATCGGTTCAGGGAGTGATAAAGAGCTGTGCAGTGAAATTATTAATGAATCGGATAATAAAAATTCTATTAATTTTGCTGGAGAATTGAATTTGCTGGAAACTGCCGCTCTTATGAAAAATGCAAAAATGAATTTTGTAAATGATTCGGCTCCCATGCACATTGCATCCGCTATGAATGCGCCTGTAACAGCGATCTTTTGCTCTACAATTCCGGCTTTCGGATTTTGGCCATTATCGTTCAATTCGCATATAATAGAAACTGAAAAAAAATTAGATTGCAGACCATGCGGACTTCACGGGCTAATGAATTGCCCCGAAAATCATTTTGAATGCGCATATACAATAAGTACTGATAAAATATTAAGAACTATAATCTGACTTTCGCTATGTTGGACGAAATTGACTATTCAATTAACATACTTACCAAAGGTGGGATTATTCTTTATCCAACCGATACGGTCTGGGGAATAGGCTGTGATGCAACAAACCAAAGCCCTGTTAGCCGCATATATAAATTAAAAAAACGTGCTGAGACCAAGAGCATGATTATTCTTGTGAATGATATTGATATGCTGAAAGAATATGTTTCAAATATTCCAGAAACTGTTTTGGACCTGATAAAGTACTTTGAACAGCCCACTACTATTATTTATCCGGGAATAAGAAACATTGCAAAAAGCCTGATAAGTAGAGATGGAAGCAGCGCAATAAGAATTGTGAAAGATGAATTTTGCAAACAATTGATTACTTTGTTTGGCAAGCCAATTGTATCAACTTCTGCAAATTTTTCAGGTGACCCGACACCTTTATCTTTTCATAAAATTTCTGAAAAAATTATTCAGTCGGTCGATTATGTAGTGAGAGTTGGGCATGATAAGATCAACCAGCTTAAACCCTCTACTATTATCAAACTAAGTAAAAACGGCGAATACGAGATCATAAGACAATAAAATTCCTTTCATTGAAAATTAAAATTTCTCTTCCAATATTAAACCTTATATCCGAAACAGTTTCTGATGCCGGTATAGAAGCATTTGTTATTGGTGGCTTTGTAAGAGATCAGATATTGGGCAAACCAGGCAAGGACATTGATATTGTAGTTGCAGGAAGCGGAATCGAGTTGGCGAAAAAGGTTTCCGAAAAAATAGGTTCCGGTACAAAAGTGAAGGTCTTTAAAAACTTCGGTACTGCCATGATACACCTCAATGAAATAGAAATTGAATTCGTGGGAGCGCGAAAAGAGTCATACAGAAACGACTCTAGAAAACCGGTTGTTGAAGACGGAACAATCCAGGATGACCAGAATCGTAGAGATTTTACAATAAATGCGTTGGCTATAAGCTTGCAAAAAAACAATTTTGGCGAAGTAGTGGACCCTTTTAATGGACTGGAAGACCTGAAAAACGGCATAATTCGCACTCCTCTTGATCCAGCAATAACATTTTCAGATGATCCTTTAAGGATGATGAGGGCTATTCGTTTTTCAGCACAGTTAGATTTTAAAATTGAAAAGAAAACTTTTTCTGCCATATCAAAAACTAAAGACAGAATAAGCATTATTTCAAAAGAGCGCATAAGTGAAGAACTTAATAAGATTATTTTATCTCCTGTTCCGTCAAATGGATTTATTCTTCTTAATAAATCCGGTTTATTGCAAATTATTTTTCCTGAGATGGCAGCTCTGAAAGGGGCTGAAATCATTAACGGAAAAGGGCATAAAGATATTTTTTATCATACTTTGGAAGTGCTCGATAAAATCGCTCAACATTCAGATAATCTTTGGCTGCGTTGGGCAGCTATACTTCATGACATAGGAAAGCCTGTTTCAAAAAAATTTGACCAAAACGCCGGATGGACATTTCATGGGCATGAATTTATCGGAAGTAAAATGGTTAAAAATATCTTCAAAAAACTTGCACTTCCGTTGAACGATAAAATGAAATACGTTGAAAAGCTTGTCGGACTTCATTTGCGGCCAATTGTACTTTCAGAAGATACTGTTACTGACTCGGCAGTAAGAAGACTGCTTTTTGAAGCAAATAATGAAATTGATGATCTCATGACACTTTGCGAAGCGGATATCACTTCAAAAAATCTGGTAAAAGTTTCTCGTTTTATGAAGAACTTTGATATAGTACGTTTTAAATTAAAAGAGATCGAAGAAAAGGATAGGATACGAAACTGGCAGCCACCGATAGATGGCAAATATATTATGGAAATATTTAACCTGACGCCATGCAGGGAAGTGGGAATTATTAAGAATACCATACGTGAAGCTATCCTTGATGGTGTTATTGGCAATAATTTT
>CAINEZ010000223.1 GCA_903847905.1 uncultured Bacteroidota bacterium | reverse complement strand
TGCCATAATCCGGAAATGAAAAACGTGATTAGCACGGCGATGGCTGCGCCTGCCATTTTAAATCTGCGGAAAGAATAGGAGAGAGGATAAAATAAATAATCACTCATCCACTTTGATAAAGTGATATGCCATCTTCTCCAAAATTCAGTAATGTTTTGAGCGAGAAATGGTTTGTTGAAATTTGCGTTGATCTGAAATCCGAGTAAAAATGCAATGCCAATCACAATATCCGTATAACCTGAAAAATCAAAATATATCTGTAAAGCAAAACCATAAACAGCAATAAGGTTTTCAAAGCCTGAATAAGTTCCGGGAGCATCAAATACTAAATTGCAGTATTGCCCGATGTAATCAGCGATAATAGCTTTTTTGACCAACCCAATAATAATAAGTAATATCGCCTTGTTGACTTTATCATCTTTTATAGTAAAGCATTTATTAATTTGTGGAATAAATTTTTGTGCCCTTGTTATAGGTCCCGAAATAAGCAAAGGAAAGAAAGTCATATAAAAAAAATAATCTAAGGGATTGCTCACTGGTTCAATTTCTTCCCTGTACACATCAATTATATAGCTTATGGTTCGGAAAGTATAAAATGATATTCCCAGTGGCAAAATAATTTTTAATGTGGTGAAACCGCTTCCGGACAAAGCTGAAAAACTTGCCAGTAAAAAGTTGGAGTATTTAAAATATACAAGCAATCCAAGGCTTGCGCAAACAGAAATTATAAGGAAAATTCTCTTTTTTATTTTGTCTTTGCTTTTAAAAATCAGTATTGCCATGAAATAATCGATGGTCGTGGTAAGTAAAAGTATAAGAAGAAACCATCCTGTAAGTTTGTAATAAAAGAATAAACTAAAAGCAATTACATAAAGACTCCTGACATTTCTGTTTCGGAAAAGAAAAGCGTAAACAATTATAAAAACAGTAAAGAACAGCATGAAACTACCGCTATTGAATGATATCGGGTTGTTGATATCAAAAGTAAAAAGTTTATATATGCTGTTAATAAAATTCATTTTTTTATAAACCAATTGGAGGATGAGGTCCCAGCAAAATTGTGGGCGGATTCTTTTTCGCAGGAGTATCAGGGAATTTCAGTAAAACAGGATACATGCTTTTGTTCATGATAAAAGCAGCAACAGAATCCATCCACATATAGCCTGATTTTCTGGTAGGATGAGCGCCATCTTTAAATCTGTCATATGTTAACTTCTTCGAAGGATAATACCTGCCCTTTCCGGTATTTCTTAAAATAAGATCATTTATGCCGGTATCTTCTTTCCAGTTAGGCGGTCCTACCCAAATGTATTTAAGATCACCAAGCTGACGTATAATATTTTTTACAAGCTTATCGCGACTCCTGATATTCCTGATAAAAAGCTCATTTGCACCAACAACTATGATTACATAAGTCGGGTTGTACTTCTTTATGAAATAAGAGATCGTGTCGCAGTTCCCATACCATAATGTGGAAGAAGAATACCATATCACAGAATTCATTGTGTGTTTATTTTTCCTGCAATAATCATTCAGCCGGTAACCGAGAGTTTCCAGCATAGAATCGCCAATCAAAAGAAAGCGTTGTGATGAGGAATCCATTTTTGTCGACTGTGTCCTCGATTTATTCCGCGTTTTCTCTGCAAGCATTCCTAAAGGAAGTTCCGTAGGAGAATAAAATTCTTGTATTTCTGATTGTTTTATTTCGGTTTTAAAAATTTTTATCGGTTCCTGCTTGTATGAATAAATAGTAAGCGCTATCATTAAAATCATCAAAATAGCTGCAAACTTCAGAAGAGAAAAATGTTTTCCTGATTCAAACTTTTTAAATGCTTTGTAAATTTTAATTGACCAGATTTTCCAGTTCTTCATTTTTTCCTGTTTTCTTTGGATTGGGAAAAAAGCCATTCAAACATTTCCGGGTTGGAATAAGTTTCTGTCCACGAGTTATGACCGGTATTCAGGTATTCAGTGTATTTTGGAAATCCCCCCGCTTTTTTTATCGAAGTAATCATATCGCGTGAACGTGATGTCATAACCACCTTATCAATATCTCCATGAAAAGCCCATACCGGAATGTCTTTTATAAAAGCAGCTTTTGCTGTATCACCTCCCCCGCAAACAGGTACTGCTGCTGCAAATTTCCATGGCCATCGGCTCATTGCGTCCCATACTCCGAAACCGCCCATGGAAATTCCCGTTATATAAATTCTGTTTGTATCAATGTCTAATTTATTAACCAGGGAGTCGAGTAAAAAAATAGTTCTTTCAAGGTACACGGAAGGTTTTTCAGGTTGTATGCTGCTTGGAAGCTTCCAGTCCACATCTACCCATTTGTAACCCGTAGCGCATTGCGGTACCATTACATAGCAAGGATACATTGTTCTGTTAAATGATGAAGCGAAATTAAGAACCCCGTTCGTCAGTTGCTTTGCATTATCATTACCTCTTTCGCCTGCGCCATGAAGAAATAAAACAAGCGGATATTTTTTTGTTTTATCTAAATTCGATGGTTTCATAAGACGATAATTCAACGTGTCAACGGAATGGGAAATAAAAAACTGCTTTTCAAAAAAATTCTCATTTTGCCCTTG
>CAINEZ010000222.1 GCA_903847905.1 uncultured Bacteroidota bacterium | reverse complement strand
GGGATTGGACAAGTTTGATTTGATTTATCAAGGTTGGATATTAGCTAAACAAATTGAAAAAGATGTGTCCACACGGTAGCTACCGGCAGGCAGGCGGCAAGGCAGGCACTGAGAAATTTCTTAGTGAATCTTAGTGCCTGAGTGGTGAATATTTTAATCATGTATAGAAAATACAGACAGATCAAACTATATATTAAAAAATTATGATTGATTTTACTTATACATTATTTATAGTACTGATTCCATTAGCAATGTTTATTTTGCTTGGATTGCAGGGACATAAAATGAAATCGTTTGCAGGAATACTTGGTACTTGTGGACTTGGCATTTCATGGATTCTTTCTTTAATTACTGCCTATCAGTATTTTCTTCTTGCCGGAAAAGTTGAGGGAGTATATCAAAAAATAATCGGATTCAACACTTTATGGTTGCAAATGACAAATACCCTACATATAGATATGGGTATTTTGCTCGATCCTATATCAGTGATGATGCTCGTGGTAGTTACCACCGTTTCATTCTGGGTTCATTTTTACAGCCTCGGTTATATGAAAGGAGAAAAAGGATTTGAACGATTTTTTGCTTTCCTTTCATTATTCACTTTCTCGATGCTTGGTTTGGTTGTTGCCACAAATATTTTCCAGATGTATATTTTCTGGGAGCTTGTAGGTGTTTCATCTTATTTACTTATAGGTTTTTATTATCAGAAACCTTCAGCAGTTGCGGCTTCCAAAAAGGCATTCATTGTTACGCGTTTTGCAGACCTTGGATTCCTTATAGGTATTCTTATTCTTTCGTTCAACACAAAGACATTTGATTTTATTACCTTAACAGATGTTAAAGGCGCAGCAATAGCTACAGGCGCTGGAGCATCGTTTTTAGGTTTGTCGGTAATGACATGGTCATTAATATTTGTCTTTATGGGAGGCGCCGGTAAATCAGCAATGTTCCCTTTTCATATATGGCTGCCTGATGCAATGGAAGGACCTACGCCGGTTTCAGCGCTTATTCATGCTGCCACTATGGTTGTTGCAGGCGTTTATCTGGTAGCACGTTTGTTCCCTGTGTACGCATTATCTGCTCCTGAAGGACTTATGGTTGTTGGATATATAGGAGCTTTTTCATCGCTTTTTGCAGCAGTTATTGCCTGTACTCAATTCGACATCAAACGTGTTCTTGCTTATTCAACATTATCGCAAATAGGATACATGATGGTTGGACTCGGTGTTTCCGGATATGGCGGGCATGAGGGGTTGGGTTATATGGCTTCTATGTTCCACCTCTTTACGCACGCCATGTTCAAAGCGCTCTTATTCCTTGGCGCGGGAGCTATTATTCATGCAGTTCACACCAATGTTATGAATGAAATGGGCGGACTAAGAAAATATTTGCCAATAACACACATTACATTTTTAATTGCTTGCTTAACAATTTCCGGGATCCCTTTTTTATCAGCATTTTTCAGCAAAGACGAAATTTTAACTGCAGCATATCATCATAATCTATTAATTTTCTGGGTTGAATTATTTGTCGCAGGTCTTACTGCTTTTTATATGTTCCGCTTGTATTTCCGCGTTTTCTGGAATAAAGAACCGCATTATCATCACACACCGCATGAATCGCCGTTAACCATGACCATTCCTCTAATTTTTCTTGCTCTTGCTTCTATTTTTGCAGGATATATACCTTTCAGCAAATTCGTTTCTTCCGATTCCATACCTTTTGAATCAGAAATTGAATTAGGTCTTGCGATTCCTTCTGTTATTGTTGGATTACTCGGTATTTTTATCGCGTTTATAATGTATAAGAAAGAAACTTCAATTCCTGATAAAGTTGCAGCAGGGCTTAAGTTCTTTTACAGGTGGGCATATAATAAATTTTACTTCGATGAACTTTATCTGTTTGTTACTAAAAAAATTATTTTCAGATATATTTCAAAACCAGTTGCATGGTTCGACAGGCATGTTGTTGACGGCAGCATGAATGGAATTTCGGCAATGACAAATTTTGTGTCGTACCAGATTAGAGGATTCCAGTCGGGACAACTGCAGCAATACGCTTATGTTTTTGTGTCAGGCGTTATAGGACTTGCACTGGTAATAATGTATTTATTAATTCATTAATTTATTTTTGATTTGAGATTTTTGAATTAAAATTTTATGTTGAATGTGTAAAAAAAGGATAGATAAATAAAAATTTATTGGCTTAATGCGGTTGTAGGGATTGATGGGATAATAAGTTAAATGTGCAAAGATGAAATTTGAATTAAACAGGCTGACTGATTATAGTGATGAATCAATTTTAAATGAATTGAGGCGTGTGGCTGAATTCCTAAATGAGAAACCATTATTAATTGAAAAATTTAATAAAGAGTCACGAGTTTCTGCATCAACTATAATTAGACATTTTGGAACTTGGCAAACAGCAATTTTAAAAGCGGGTTTAGATTCTGCATATGCAGCAAGGACAAAATCTGATATTTCAAAAGAGGAAGTCACTAATGAGCTAAAACGTGTTTCAAAACTTTTAAATAAAGAAATCTTTTCTCAAGATGAATTTCTTCAACATAGTATTTGTGGGCATAGAGGGATTAGAAAAAATTTTGGTTCATATCAAAATGCTTTAAAAGAAGCTGGATTTAAATCTTTACCATTAGGAACTCGATTTACTGAAGAAGAGTGTTTCAATAATTTATTAAAACTTTGGAATTTTTATGGTAGACAGCCGCACTATTCCGAAATTAAAAAAGAGCCTTCAACTGTTGGCCCAAAGGCATATATCACTAAGTGGAAGACATGGCGTAATGCACTATTGGCATTTATAAATCACATTCAAAAAAACCAGGACAAACAAGAACTTGAAATCAATAAAGAAAAAAAACAAACATTCCTTAATGAAACTGGGCAACTACATAAAACAAAACGTTCAGTTTCTGACAGATTAAGAGTTTTAGTTTTAATAAAAGATGGAAACAAATGTAAGATTTGCGGATTAACTGTGACTGGGGAAAATATACATATTGATCATATTAAACCTTGGGCAAAAGGGGGCGAAACCATTTTAGACAACTTACAGGTTTTGTGTTCAAGATGTAATTTAGGAAAAGGTGATGTTGAGTTTTAAAATCAAAAAACGACCCGAAGGGTCGAATGTGAATAACCATGCACGAAGTGCGTGGCAGCAAAACAAGATAAATATCAATCCTGAAGGGATTGAATAATAAAAAACTATGAGTACATATACGCAAATATTATATCAGATCGTTTTTTCAACATGGTCGCGGGAAAGAACACTTACAGAAAACAAGCGCGAAGATCTGTATAAATATATTGCAGGAATTTTGAAAAATAAAAAATGTCATCTTTATAGAATTAACGGTATTGAAGACCATCTGCACATAATAACTCACATCCACCCTACAATAGCATTATCAAACCTTATTAAAGATATAAAACTTGCCAGCTCAGACTGGATAAAGGAAAATAAAATCTTCAAATATTTCAATGGGTGGCAAGATGGATACGGAGCTTTTACATATTCAATAAAAGAAAAAGACAGGTTGATAGAGTATGTAAAGAAACAACAAGAGCATCATAAGATAAAAATTTTTATTGAAGAATACATAGAGTTGCTAAATGAACATGGGATTGAATATGATGAAAAATTTTTGTTTTAAACATTCAACTCCTTCGGAGTTGCTTTGCAGTGTTACTTTTTCCCACCCCGCATGTGCGGGGTGGTTATGCACATTTTATCCCTTCGGGATAAGTAAATTATCGAACAATTTATATTCTTAATAAGATAATATTGAATGAATTTTTTAATAACACAAAAAAAATATCAAAACTAAATTATGAATAATATCAGGCTTTTTGAAAGCAAAAAATTACATTCCGAAAGGAATAAAAAAATCAAATTCATAAATCTGAATTCATAATTCTAAATTTTTAAGAGATGAATATACTTAGTCTTTTTGTTATTGTTCCCCTTATTACAATGTTTACCCTGATGGCAACCAATGGCTTTAAGCAGGCGCGGGTTGTTGCTGCAGTCGGAATGGGAATTCAGTTGATCTTAGCAGCAGTTCTTGTATTTATGTATTTAAGTGAACGCAATGCAGGTAATACGGCAGAAATGTTGTTTTATAATAGTACGGTCTGGTTCAAAAGCCTTAACATTACTTACACTGTCGGAGTTGATGGTATTGCTGTTGCAATGATCGCTCTTACCGCTGTTGTTGTAATTGCCGGAATTTTTGCTTCATGGGAAGTTGAGTTTCTCACTAAAGAATTTTTTATTTCATTGATATTGCTGGCATCCGGTGTTTTCGGATTTTTTATCAGCCTCGATCTTTTCACCATGTTTTTATTTTATGAAGTTGCTGTAATTCCTATGTATCTTTTAATTGGAATATGGGGCAGTGGCCCAAAAGAATATTCGGCTATGAAACTTACATTGATGCTGATGGGTGGTTCGGCATTGCTTCTGCTTGGAATTTTGGGCATTTATTTTAATTCTGCGCCTGGAGGTGGCGCACTTACATTTAACATTATTGATATTTCCAAAATACATATCCCTATTGAAGCCCAGCGTTTCTTTTTTCCAATAACATTCCTTGGATTTGGTGTTCTGGGCGCTTTATTTCCTTTTCACACATGGTCGCCCGATGGTCATGCTTCAGCGCCTACCGCAGTATCTATGCTTCATGCAGGGGTACTAATGAAATTGGGGGGATATGGTTGTTTCAGAGTTGCCATGTTTCTGATGCCGGAAGCAGCTCAGGAATTAGGCTGGATATTTTTAATTCTTACTACCATAAGTGTTGTATATGGCGCATTTGGCGCTATTGCTCAAAAAGATCTTAAATACATTAATGCATATTCTTCTGTTAGTCATTGCGGACTTGTATTATTCGCCTTATTGATGATGAATAAAACAGCAATGGATGGTGCCATAATTCAGATGATCTCTCATGGTTTGATGACAGCACTTTTCTTTGCTTTAATAGGAATGATTTATGGAAGAACACATACCAGGCTGATTAATGAGATGGGTGGACTTATGAAAGTAATACCATTTCTTGGCGTAGTATATGTTATTGCAGGGCTTGCATCTTTAGGTTTACCAGGGTTTAGTGGTTTTGTTGCAGAGATGACAATATTTGTAGGTTCTTTCCAACATCCCGATATTTTTCACAGGGTATGTACAATTGTCGCATGTTCTTCTATAGTAATAACTGCTGTTTATATTCTAAGAGTTGTAGGAATATTACTGCTCGGACCAATTACAAACGATCATTATTTACATCTTGGTGATGCTAAATGGTACGAAAGAATTTCTACTCTTACTTTGGTGATAGCGATTACATTGATAGGTATTGCCCCGCTTTGGTTATCAAATATAATTGGCGACAGCCTTGCGCCTATTATTAACCAATTATCATTTACTGGTTTTTAAAGACTGTGGACTGAGGACTGAATTAAAATTATAAATAAATAAAACGATTATCAATATGATGGGTTTAGAAAAATATTTATTGATGCGGCATGAGTTAGTGCTAATAATAATTACACTTATTATATTAATTGCCGAATTATCTGTTAAAGATGAAAATAGCCGGAAATTAAGGCCATTTAGCATCATCCTGTTTTTTATAGCTACTGTAGTTGGTTTTTTACCTATTGATGAAGGTACTCTTTTCGGAGGAATGTATCAGACTAACGGTATCATTGTTACAATGAAAAATATTCTGAATATTGGCGTTCTTATAGTTTTCATTCAATCATTCACATGGCTCGGAAATGATGAAAATAAAATAAAGGTCAGCGAATTTTTTCTGCTTATCCTTTCAACTCTGATTGGAATGGATTTTATGATTTCTTCCGGCGATTTCCTGATGTTCTACATCGGGCTTGAATTGGCTACAATTCCTATCGCTTCACTGGCAGCTTATGAAAGGACAAAAGCTAAATCTGCAGAAGCCGGTATAAAACTTATTCTTTCATCAGCATTATCTTCAGGTATTATGCTTTATGGCATTTCGATGATTTACGGCACAACCGGTTCTATTTATTTCAGCGAAGTTGCGCAATCATTCACCAGCAATAATCTTCAAACTCTTGCACTTATATTTTTCTTCGCTGGCATGGCATTTAAAATTTCCATAGTTCCTTTCCACTTATGGACAGCCGACGTTTATGAAGGCGCGCCAATAAATGTTACATCATATTTATCAGTTATTTCAAAAGGAGCAGCGGTATTTATTTTTATTATAATGCTTTTCACGGTGTTCCGCGCTGTTACTGTTATATGGCAGGATGTTATATATATTACTGCAGTAATAACAATGACTGTGGGTAATCTTTTTGCTATCCGCCAGAAGAACCTGAAAAGATTCCTTGCTTTCTCTTCTATTTCACAGGCAGGATTTATTTTCCTTGGTATCATTGGAGGGAATAAACTTGGCATGGCATCCGTTGTTTATTTCATATTAATTTATATTTTTTCAAATCTTGGTGCATTCGGAGTTGTTTCAGCAATAGCAAATAAAACCGGCAAGGAAAAAATGAATGATTACGACGGGCTATATTTAACTAACCCCAAACTCAGCCTTATAATGATGCTGTCGTTATTCTCTCTGGCAGGGATACCACCGGTTGCAGGATTCTTTGGAAAGTTCTTCCTCTTTATGGCAGCCGCAGAACAGAAATTTTATATACTGGTTCTTATTGCCGTTCTTAATACTATTATTTCATTATTTTATTATTTACTTATCATTAAAGCAATGTTTATTAATAAAAGCGAGAATCCTATTCAATATTTCAAAAGCGACTCATATACTAAGCTGGGATTACTTATATGTACGGTAGGTATAATTGCTACAGGATTTTTTAGTATAGTATTTGAATATATTCGCTCTTTAAGTTTCGGGATTTAATAATTTGTGTTTATTAATATCCGTATTTTTTTAGTTATTAGTTAATAGTTTTTGGTTTTAGTTATTCAGTTTTTTGTTATGGTTAGCTTTGTTTATTAGTCTGCTGAAGCAGATAGAATATTTAGTTAGTAGTAATTTTTTAGAGTAACAACGATCCGAGAACTAAAACAAGCACCAACAAAACTAAAACTAAAAAACCAAAAACTATTAACCAATCTTGACTTCGTAGAATAATTTTTTTCATACTTAATATAAAAGATCATGCCACTTAATAAAATTAAACATATCATTAGCGAAATAGATGGAATAAGATGTTCGATAGTTGAAACGGGCGCATCAAAAGAGAGAGTTGCTTTTCTCAAAGAGTTGCTTCTATATAATAAATTTGATGTTAAAGTAGCCGAAGAAAAAAAGGAAGGCGAAGGCGAAACTAAAACCTACATTATTGGAGTAACAGACATACTTTTTAATCCCGTTTTCGCTGTTTATGAACGTACTTTAAAAAGTACAAATGATTACAAGATAACTCCTGCATACTGGAACCAGCAGACTACTGTATTTGATCCCCGTTACTGGCTGATGAGAAAGAAAATTAAAAAAAATCCCTTATAAGT
>CAINEZ010000221.1 GCA_903847905.1 uncultured Bacteroidota bacterium | reverse complement strand
TCAATCACCTCTACCTGGTGCAGCAATTGTTATTTTAAATACAAATCCTTTTATCGGTGCAGTTTCTGATACTAACGGAGTGTTCATTATCAAAAATGTTCCTATTGGTCGTTATAATATTAAAACTAGTTTTATCAGTTATGAACCAGTATTAATAAATGAAGTACTTGTAAGTTCAGGGAAAGAAATTGTTTTAAATGTGGAATTAATAGAATCGGTAAGTACAATTAACGAAGTTGTTATTAAGGCAAATAAAAGCCAGCCGATAAATTCAATGGCTACTGTAAGCACAAGGCAGTTCAGCGTTGAAGAAACCAGGCGTTATGCCGGAGGTCTTGATGATCCTGCTCGCCTGGCTTCGTCTTTTGCAGGTGTATCGGGTAATTTGACAACCAATGGAATTGTAATAAGAGGGAACGCGCCCACAGGCTTATTATGGCGTATGGAAGGTGTTGAAATTTCGAACCCAAGCCATTTTGCTAATGTAGCTTCTTTAGGTGCCGGTGCCATTACAACTTTAAGCAGCCAAATGCTTTCAAATTCCGATTTTTATACATGGGCATTTCCTTCGGAATATGGTAATGCTTTGTCAGGGGTATTCGATCTTAAATTACGTACTGGTAATAATGAAAAATATGAAAATACTGTTCAACTTGGAGTTAGCGGTATTGATGTATCTTCTGAAGGACCATTTGTTAAAGGTAAACAAGCATCATTCCTGTTTAACTACAGATTTTCCACTCTCACTTTGCTTGCTCCTATTCTGCCCCCCGAAATGGGCAAATTAAGATATCAGGATTTATCATTCAAGCTAAATTTCCCTACAAAAAAAATCGGGACATTTTCATTATGGGGCATAGGAGCATTGGATTTTCAAGGGAGAAATGCTAAAAGCGATTCTTCTCAATGGGAAACAGATCTTGATAAAAGCCAGTACAGTACAAATCTTTACATGTGCGCTTTTGGGCTGAATCATAAAATAATAATCAATAGTAAAACATACATCAGTACTTCCCTCTCTCCAACAGGCAACGGGCTTTTATTAAAGGGAAGCGAATTTAATAATGCTTTGTATCTTCTACCAACCAATTATATTGATAATAATATATGGAAATATACTTTAACTGGTTTTATCAATCATAAATTTAGCGCCAGGCATACCAATAGAACAGGTATCATCATTGATCGTTTACAGTATAATATGAATATTCAAAAAGCCGATAGCGGACAAGCATTTTTAACTTCTTTTGTAAATACTAATGGTAATAGCTATCTTTTGCAAGCTTTTTCACAATCAAGGTATGACATTACCGATGATTTAATTTTAAATATTGGAATACATTCTCAATTTTTTACTCTGAACAATCATTATACCATTGAACCGCGCATAGGATTAAGTTGGAATTTTAACCCTTTGCAAACACTTGGAATTGCTTATGGGTTGCATAGCCAGTTGGAGCCGCTGAGTTTTTATTTTGTTCGGCAAAATATTGGTTCAGGCATTACGGAGCCGAACAAAAAACTCGATTTTTCAAAAGCGCATCATATTGTTATTTCGTATGAAATAAAATTAAACGAATACACACATTTCAAAGTGGAACCGTATTATCAAAAATTATTTGATATACCCGTCATTCCAAATTCGTATTATTCTCTTCAAAATCTTGAAAATACAATATATTTTAATAATTCCCTTGTAAATAAAGGCAAAGGAAGAAATATCGGTATTGATTTTACTTTTGAACGATTTCTTAATAAAGGGTATTATTACCTTGTTACAGCTTCCGTGTTCGACTCAAAGTACTGGGGCGGCGACTGTATAGAAAGAAATGCCCGTTTTAATAATAAATGTGTTATAAACTTACTTGGAGGAAAAGAATGGAAAATGGGTAGAAACAAAAATAATATATTAAACATTAATTGGAAATTGTGTCTTGTGGGCGGTGAGTACATGAATCCGCTTAATCTCAATGCAACCTATGCTGCCAAAGAAATTATTGAAGACACATTAAAAGCGTTTACACAAAGAAAACCATTTGCGAAAATCCTTTCATTTTCTGTTTCATACAGGATAAATAAATCAAAACATTCTAGTATTTGGGCTTTGAATTTTATGAATGCCTTATTTTATAAAGAATTTAATGGTTATTATT
>CAINEZ010000220.1 GCA_903847905.1 uncultured Bacteroidota bacterium | reverse complement strand
TTATACAAAACAAAGACCGCCCGGTCCTATAACAATGAAAAGGGGATTGGACAAGTTTGATTTGATTTATCAAGGTTGGATATTAGCTAAACAAATTGAAAAAGATGTGTCCACACGGTAGCTGTCAGGTAGGCAGGTTTGAGACTTGGGGCTTGAGACTTGAGTCTTGAGACTTGGGGCTTGAGTCTTGAGTCTTGAGTCTTTTAAATATTTTTATGACTAGAACAAGCTGAAAAGATTCTATGTCTTAATTCAAATTATAAACCACCGCAACCATAGGACATGGTTTTCTATGTTAAACTAAAGAAGTTGAAACATACGTTCTGTTTTTTTAAAACTTCTTAATAGGCAGAATGAAATAAAATTATAATTTTGTAATAATAATTTCTAAAATTAATACATGTTTAAACATAAAATTTTAAAATAATGAGAACACTATTTTTCACTTTTTTACAGCTCGCTTTAATCTCCAGCGTAATGGCGGGAACGAGATTTTACAGGGCTTCTTACCGCGACGACCCTTCAACAACTATTGATATAGGATGGTGTGATGATGGTACTTCAACAAATGCCAAAGTTTTTTATGATGTGGTTGATCATGGGACAACATATTCAAGCTATGCCTTTAATCATGTTATAGACAGAACACAAAGCGCATACAGTCTTAACCATCAATTTTCAAGGCTTACCGGCTTAACCCCAAACACAATATATTATTTTGTGGTGCATGACGATCAGGGAACCAGCGCCAGAATGTATTTTAAAACACTTCCCGATAATCCTGATGTTGGCATAACTTTTATTGCCGGTGGCGATAGCCGTACCGGAACTGTACTTGAAGCAGGTTATCAGCAATGTCGCCCTAACAGACAAGCGTGTGATTCTCTGGTTGCAAAAATCCGTCCCGATTTTGTTACATTTAACGGAGATTTTGTATATAGTGGATCTTCATCAAATTGGATTGATTGGTTTACTGATTGGCAATATACTTTGGGAACAGATGGGCACCTGGTCCCAATTATTACTGTAATGGGGAATCATGAGGCATCAACGGATGTGTATAATATTTTTGATGTTCCAAATACCAATGATTATTTTTCTCTGGGAATAGGAGGAAACCTGCTGAGAGTGTATTCTTTAAACTCAGAATTGTCGGGCTGCGATGCTACACAAAAAACATGGCTTACCAATGATTTGCAATTATATACCGGCACTGCAAATGAACCTTACTGGAAATTTGTTCAATACCATGTTCCATTTGTACCTCATGCTAATTATTCTTCAAATACAACCCTTATTGATTGTTGGGCATCATTATTTCAGCAATATAAAGTAAAGCTTGCATGCGAAGCTCATGCTCATGTTATTAAAGTTACCTGGCCAATAGTTACATCTTCTGCTTCCGGCAGCGATCATGGCTTTATCCGCAATGATACCAATGGGATAGTATATATCGGCGAGGGCAGTTGGGGGGCTCCTCAGCGCAATTTATATACATATTATAACGCAAACCAGGCATACAACTGGACCCGTAATCAGGTAAATTCAGCGGGATTTCAACTTGTTTGTGTTTCCACACAAAAAATGGAAATCCGCACCGTGCAAGCTATTAACGTTAATAACGTGGGACAGGTTCAAATAAGTGATCCTCCCTGCACTTTGCCTGCAAATTTACCAATATGGAATCCGTCAAATGGAAGTTTGGTTACAATCAATTACAATGGTTCATTGCCTACAGGTATTTCAAATATACTTCAGGAAAAACAAAAACTATTCGCATATCCTGTTCCTGCTAACGACAAGGTGACAATTTCCTTTAACAAACTTATAGATGATGCTCAAATGGAAATATACAACAGCCTGGGTGCAAAAATAAAATCTATACTTTTAGCGTCAGGCATTGAATCTAAAGAACTTGATTTTACTGATTTCCCGGAAGGGACATATTCTGTGTTTGTAATAACAAGATCCGGAATCCAGTCTTGTAAAATTATACATGTTCATTGATTAGGTTTTAACGCCTGCGCTATTGAAACACCAACTTAATGATCAAGTGTCGTATTGAGCAATGTCGAAATGTGACTTCGATAAGGCTTCGATACCCTTCGACAAGCCCAGGGCTTTGACTCAGCCTGACATTACTCGTCCATCAAATCAATTTTTTCCTCATTGTATATCTTTAAAGCCTCTGTAACATTTTTGCATTTCTTTATCAGTTTATGGAAAGATATTTTTTTGATATTATCTTTCAGTAAATTGAAACCCAATGGATCTTAATCAATTAAAATAAGATTTATCATAATAAATCATATTTTAGCAAAAAGTTATTTAATATTTTCAAATTCGTTAATTTTATAACATTTCTTTAAAATTTTATAACACTTTTGTGCTTTGAAGTATATATTTTTGTTTCTTGATTTTTCAAATTCAATTCCTTTTCATACATTAAAAACTATTTTTTATGAAAATAAAAAAGAACATAGCTTTGAGCGATTCGGGCTTTATCTTTAATCCTTCTACCGGCGAATCATTTTCCGTGAATCCCATTGGCGTCGAAATTATTAAAATGCTTAAAGAAGGAAAGGAAAAAGACGACATCAGGGAAGTGATCCTTGATAAATATCAAACCGACGAAGCCACCTTCGAACGTGATTATTATGATTTTGTAACTATCATTAATCATTACTCTTTATCTGAAACAGATGGACAAGAAAAAAATAACAATAGCAGTTACAGGGCTTAATGCTGTTGACAATCCGGGTCCAGGTGTTCCCGTAATTAGGGCATTAAAGGAGTCGGATTATTTCGATGCCCGCATCATTGGTTTTTCTTATGAATCGCTGGAACCCGGTATTTATATGCACGACATTGTTGATAAAACTTACCAGATACCTTACCCTTCAGCAGGAACCGACGGTCTTCTTCAGCGGCTTGAATATATCAACGAGCAAGAAAATATAAATGTTCTTATTCCAAACTTTGATGCAGAACTTTATTCTTTTATGAAGATAGAAGATACTATGAAGAAAATGGGAATTCATATGTTTCTGCCAACCATGGATCAGTTTGAAGAACGTCACAAGGTAAATCTTTCTGCATTCGGTGAAAAATATGGTATCAAAGTTCCTTATGCCCGTACAATTTTTTCGACAAACGAAATTTACGGATTGACTGCTGATTTCACATATCCTGTGGTTGTAAAAGGGAAATATTATGATGCCAGCATTGCATATAACCCGGAACAAGTAGTAACATATTTCAACAAGATAAGTTCAAAATGGGGATTACCGATAATCATTCAGGAGTTTATTTACGGTTCCGAATACAATGTTATCGCTCTTGGCGATGGGAAAGGAAATACCATTGGCGCTGTTCCTATGCGTAAACAGTTTATCACCGATAAAGGTAAAGCATGGGCGGGAATTGCTATTGACGAACAGGATTTGTTGCGAATGACTTATGATATAATCAGTAAAACCAAGTGGCGAGGCGGAATGGAACTGGAACTGATGAAAACAAGAGATAATGAATTTTATATGCTCGAAATTAATCCGCGAATTCCCGCATGGGTTTATCTTGCTGTCGGTGCAGGACAAAATCTTCCGGAAGCATTGGTAAAACTTGCTATTGGTGATGAAGTAAAACCATACACTGAATTTAAAGTTGGCAAAATGTTTATACGTTATTCGTGGGATATGATCGTGGATATTGGAGAATTTGAACATATTTCCACTTATGGCGAACTGTAATGTTAATTGATAACACGGATTGCTTATGATTAAATATGATTTTATATCCATGTTCAATATTGCACATTATTTATCAACAGCCTAATTATTTGTTCATGGACTGTGTGGTTATTATAAATAATGTTTGATGATTAATTATTAAAAAAACAGATATATATGAAAAGTACAG
>CAINEZ010000219.1 GCA_903847905.1 uncultured Bacteroidota bacterium | reverse complement strand
TTTGCTTTCGTCTGTGAGTCGTTTCATTGATTTAGATTTTTGGTTTATCAAAGAAACTAATACTTGTCATTGGTGCTACATGCGCCATTGACAAGTAATTCACAGGCAGTTGTTTATTTCATTTTGTACAGTAGTTTACTATTTTCTTGGGAAATGGTTTTGGTGGGCTTTCCTTCCCCTTCCATTATTATTTAAACAACAAACCGTGATGCCATAACTTTGAGAGCAATTGAAGAATTGAGATTTAAAAAATAAATTTATTATTTGATATAAATGCAAATTTATTTATGAAAGACTTTAAATAACCCTTATGTATAAAAATCTTCAGGAATTTATTATTGCATTAGAAAAATCTGGCGAATTGATTCGTGTGAAGAAATTCGTTTCTCCTGTTTTAGAAATAACCGAAATAACCGACCGCATAAGCAAAGCAGGAGGTAAGGCTTTACTGTTTGAAAATACAGGAACTGATTTTCCCGTACTGATAAATTCCATGGGATCCATGAAACGCATTTGCATAGCCTTGGGAGTGAAAGACCTGGATGATGTTGGTAAAGAAATGGAAAAACTTTTTAAACAGCTGTTATCTCCGAAGGATGGTTTTGTTGATAAATTGAAGCTGTTGCCAACTTTGAATGAAGTTGCTTCATGGATGCCAAAGGTGATACATAAAAAAGTTCCCTGCCAGGAAATAATAATGAATAACCCTGATATTTCTAAACTTCCTGTGCTTCAATGCTGGCCTTATGACGGCGGAAAATTCATTACACTTCCATTAGTTCATACCATTGATCCTTTGACAGGAATACGAAATGTAGGAATGTACAGGATGCAGGTTTTTGAAAAAGATTTAACAGGAATGCATTGGCATATTCATAAAAATTCAGCGCGACATTTCAGAGAGTATAAAAAGCTTGGAAGGATAATGCCTGTTGCTGTTGCGCTTGGAGGCGATCCTGTTTATACTTATGCAGCGACTGCTCCCCTACCCGATAACATTGACGAATATTTGTTCGCAGGTTTTTTGCGAAAGAAAAAAGTTGAACTTGTTAAATGCATCACACAGAATATTGAAGTTCCTGCCGATGCTGATTTTGTTATAGAAGGTTATATTGATCCTCGCGAAGAACTAATATGGGAAGGTCCTTTTGGCGATCATACAGGGTATTATTCATTACCCGACTGGTATCCAAAATTTCATATCACTTGCATTACACACAGGAAAGATGCTGTATATCCTGCAACTATAGTTGGTATTCCGCCACAGGAAGATGCAAATATCGGTAAAGCTACGGAACGAATTTTTCTTACACCTATCCGAATGGCAATGCTTCCTGAAATACTTGATATGTCAATGCCGCCGGAAGGTGTGTTTCATAATCTTGTTGTTGTAAAAATAAAAAAGGAATACCCGGGACATGCTGCAAAAGTTATGAATAGCTTGTGGGGCGCAGGACAGATGATGTTTAATAAAATGATGATAGTAGTTAATGAAGATGTTGACATTCATAATCCGGCTTCTTTGATCCAAAATATTTTTGAAAACTTAAATATTCCTGACGATATTATTTTAAGCAGGGGACCTGTGGATGTGCTTGACCACTCGAGTTCAGAGTTTGCTTATGGCGGGAAAATAGGAATTGATGCGACTAAAAGGAAAAAAGAAATTGATAGAAAAACTGTAGAAATTGATAGAAATTATTTGTTCAAAAAATACAGGGAAATTTCAGAAATAAACGATAAACTGCTAAAAAAAGAAATTCCGCTTTTATTCATTACTGTTGAAAAGCCGGCAAAGATGAGATTAAAAAACCTTGCTGAGTTTTTAATTAATGAACAAGGATTTGAAAATATATCTGTAATTGTTTTTTGTGAAAAAGGACTAAATATTTTTTCTTATGGAGATATTGTCTGGAGTGTTTTAAATAACATTGATGCCGCAAGAGATTGTTATATACAGGAATCATTGAATTCAACGGTGAGTAAAAAACTTATTATTGATGGAACAAGGAAAACTTTAAAAGGAGATAATTTTACCCGCCAATGGCCAAATATTATCGTGATGGATGATAAGACTATTGAAATGATTGATAAAAAGTGGAACAAACTTCACTTAGGCAATTTTATTCCGTCACCTTCATTAAATTACAAAAAACTATTACATGGAGAAGGCGCAATATCAGAAGAAAAATAGTTTAATGTTCAATGTTGAACGTTGAAATTTGGGGCCTGGAAATTGGAGCTTGGGACTTGGGACAATGTTCATAGTGTTTTCGTTTAATTATCATTTATTTCCTGTCAAAAAATGGATTTTTCGCGGTAGCGCTTAACGGAATACCATATACGATTTTCACGTCTTTACCCATCAGTCCAAGTTCCATAACAGCATGACCAACTGAATACATAACCCTGTTATCAACACGATGATCCATTGCAACACTAACAGCTGAGCCTATTGCAATTCCAAGATCGCCGGTATTGAATGTACATGGGACATCAGGATGTTTTTCTTTTTCATCGCAGTTTTTAAAACCGCAATGACCGCACTTATTGAGACCAATCGTACTTATTTTTGTGCCAATAAGTATCATTACTGTTGCCTGCAAAATATTTTCGGCATCACGTAAAAATGTGGAATTATTGCTCTCCTGCCCGATTTCTTTCATTTTATGAGAAATCATTTCTATGCCCTGACTCTCGACCATAGATATTTCGAGGTTGTCAATTCCCCTTGCTTTTGGGGCAGTACGAGCGGCTATCAGCATTTGTTTTGCAACTGCAATAAGCGTTTCGGTTCTTATACTTTCTTCTGAACGAAATGGCATAATTTTTTAAATTTAATATCAAAATTAATAAAAGTGACAGTATATTTTATTTATGCATGTATTCTTTTTTTAACCACAGAGTGCATAGAGATAGCCACAGAGAACGCAAAAAGTTTTATAGTTGTAAGTTAGAAACAGTTTTCATTCATCATTTTGCATTTTGCTTTAATACTTCACTTTTTCGCTACATTCGTGCCATCTCCAACTCACTCTATCCCCGTTTCATTTATTAATTTTACACTCTTCATTTAAAATTATTTTACTGCTGTAAAATCTTTCTGAAAAGTTATGTGATCGTTTTCATAAACAATCTTTTTTATTGTATCTCCTCCCCTTCCGTACCAGGTTTCAAGCCCGTTCTTTTTATTATTAATATAACTGATTTCTCTTTTTATTTTTCCATCGGGATAAAATCCTTTCTGAGCGCCGGTGCCATTTTTGAAATCCCCCTCCCCTACTTTAATTCCTGTTTCATCCCAATATTCCCATTTCCCCTGAAACATTCCTTTTTTATACGAGCCTCTCATCTTTAACTGCCCGTTCTCGTGCCACTCTTTTGACTGCCCTTCGAGAGTGTCATTAATGTAATTTAGTTCAGCTTTTTTACCACCGCTTTCAAAATATACGACAGAAGTCCCGTTTAGCAGGTTATTCGTGTAATTATCTATGCGCTGGAATCCACCTGTAAAATACCAACGGGTTGACCTGCCTTCAAGCAAATTGTCTTTATAATTGCTTTCCATTTGTTTAATTCCACTTTCATACCACCAAGTACTAAGCCCGTTCATTTTACCATTACAATATTTTATTTCAGATTTTTTATTACCGTTTTGCCAGTAATCAGTTTTGGTTTTACAGCAAGCTGAAAGTAAAATCAAAATAACTGGTATTATACAATTTTTTTTCATTATTGCTATTTTACAATTACAATTTTTGTTTTCATGTTTTTAAATTTTTGGTAATTACTCAGGCAATATAATAGAACGCAGATGACGCAGATTACTTATGATTAAGTATGATTTTTATTTTATCTGTGTTCATCATAATCATCAGTGTTAGCAATAGCGAATCAGCGTTCTATTTATTTCTCAAACAATTTCATTTCGAAGTTGTCAATATAAAGCGGTTGTTTATCGGGGTTCCAGACGTAAATTTTCATTTCGTCGTTTACTGAATGTAACACTGGCATTGTAAAGGAAAAGAAAACCTGTCCCCATTTTCCTTTTTCGATAAAATACTCAAACTTGGAAGAGAGCCAGAAATAATTTTCATAAACCCTGTTTTCATCATCTTTAAAGTTTATGGAAGCTACTATCTGGGCATCTTTAAATGTTCCTGTAGCCAATGCCCATAAGCTTACCTGAACCCGCTTTGCAGATTTATTTGTCATCTTGTAAATGCGGTTGGCGCAGGCAGGCCCATATTCATCGCGGACATCAAGTTTAATGGAATATTTTCCTTTCCATACTTTTTCAGTTGTTATTATGCTTGTATCTTTATCCCATGTTTGCTTATCTTCAAACCCATTGAAAATATAATAAACCGGCTTGGGCTGAGCAATTGCATTTGCACTATCGTACTTCGAATATAGAGTAATTGCTGCCATTCCATTGTAATCAATTTGTTTGATTATGTATGGATATTTCGCAAGTATAATATCTCCCGATTCATTTGGATCGGTAATACTTGACCATGCATAAAGAAAATAAGGAGCGCTGCTGCTTTGAACAATTTGATTCAATGAATGAAGATCTTTTTTCCCTTCATTTTTGTACATGGCAAATGATAAAGGTTTTTCAGCCTTATCAAGGTAGTAGTTTATGTAATAAGGGGAGTTAACATTTATACACTTTGCAACATTTTTGTCTCCGTACTTATCGTTCCATTCCATTGCTTTTGCTGCAATATCCTTGAATTCGCCAAAGTGATATGTTGAATAATATTTCTTCTCGCCAATGGTACTGTATAAACATAAAACCAGGAAAATAAAAACTACATAATTAAAAATTTTCTTTTTGCTTTGAACAAATGAAAAAATAAAGATCAACAAAAATGGAAAAGTAAAAAGAAGAACAGGATTTTCAAGTATAGGTTTTACCCATAAAGAATAGTAGAATCCAATGAAGAAAGGAATTACAAACCATATTAAAGATAAGATATGAAACCGCCCTATTTTAATTTCGGTAAAACTTAAAATATGTGTAATAACAAAAATGGCAATTACAGTGTAAAGGAGTATTTGGGAATTATTGAAAATAAAATAAATATGTTCAAAGAACAACCCGCTGTCCGGCTCTTTGATCCAACTTGTCTCTGCAGGATTGCTTAACTGAAAGATGATGACAAAAATATTCGGGATATACAGAATTAGCGCTAACAGAACAGATAAGATGTATTGCTTTTTGTTTGATTTTTTTAGAAAAAATACGCCTGAAATGATCATCAATATTATTATAACAGAAGCAAAATAATGGCAATAAGCCGCCATGCTCATTGAAATAGCGAGAGCAATAATATTTTTTCTTTCAGTTTTTCCATTGAAAAGCATTTTTGTCCAGTACCACGCCGACATGAGTGTGAAAAGCATAGCAGGAGCAAAAGGCCTTGCAAGCTGGCTATACATAAGTGAGAATTCAAGAGAACACAAAGCAGCAGCAACAAATAATCCTGACTGTTTGTTGAACCAAATTGCTGCTAAACGGTATGCGAAATAAATTGATAAAATTCCTGAAATAATAAATGGCAGCCTTATCATAAAAACTGATGTGCCGAATATTTTAATCCACAGGTAAAGGAAAAATTCAACACCTGCGGGATGTATATCAGCAATAATCCCTTTATTGATAAACTCAGAAAAACCAGGTATCTGTGCGCGTGCAATAGCGCTTAATTCATCATTCGAAAGAGAAAGTCCCCATAAGTTGTAAATCCTGAGAATAGCTCCAATAAATAAAATCAGCAGTAATATTATTTTTTCATTATTTTCTTTTATAAATCTTATCATATTATTAATGTATGTTTGTTGTTTGTCCCATAGGGATACTTACGGCATTGTTTGTTGTTTGTTGTTCGTTTAATTGTTGCAGACTGCGAATTGCAAACCGTGTCCTTTCCTATTCCCTAATTCACTATTTTACTTCTTTGTTTTACTGCTTCAAATAAAATAATTCCGGCCGCAACAGAAACATTCAGCGATTCTATTTCACCTGAAAGAGGGATGCGGGTTTTTTTATCGGCTCTTTTTAAATATTCCGGTGAGATACCGTCATCTTCCGATCCCAGAATAATAGCGCAGGGCTTATCATAGCTAATATCAGAATATGATTCAGTGGCTTTTTCAGTACACGCTATTATTTCGATACCGCTATCTTTAATAAATTCAATTGAGTTTTTCAAATTATCTTCGCGGCAAATAGGAATTTTATAAATAGCGCCTGCTGATGTTTTTACTGCATCCGCATTTATTCTTGCAGAGCCTTTTGAAGGAATAATTATCGCATCAACGCCGGCACATTCGGCAGTCCGCGTGATGGCGCCGAAATTTCTAACATCCGTGATCCTGTCTAAAATCAGCAATAAAGGATTTCTTCCCTTTTCAAATATCATAGGTAAAATATTCTCAAGTGGCTGATAGGAAATTTCAGAGATAAAACATATTATTCCCTGGTGATTTTTTTGTGTAACTTTATTAAGTTTTTCAAGAGGCACGTATTGTACAGGAATATTTAATTCACCAATAAGTTTTTTGAGCTCCCACGAGTTTTCACTTTTCAGGCCGTTCTGAATAAGTATCCTGTCAATTTCTTTACCTGCTTTGATCGCTTCAATCACAGGCCTGATGCCGAATATTATGTTTTCTTTACTCATATATTATCTATAAAAGCACAAATGTAATAAAAAGATATAAATTTTCGAAAATGGGATAGTGTCTTCAAATAAACTCTTGAAAATTTTAGTTTATCCGAAAAAAAAATGAGGGAAATTCCCTCATTTTTTCATAAAATTTTTTAAACTACTGTACAAAATGAAATAAACAACTGCCTGTGAATTACTTGTCAATGGCGCATGTAGCACCAA
>CAINEZ010000218.1 GCA_903847905.1 uncultured Bacteroidota bacterium | reverse complement strand
TTTTAAATTTTAAATTTATTCTTAAATTTAATCAGGTTAAGTTTTAACCATTTTATCAATTAATTTTATATTCAACGGCAAGAGCATAAATCACAGGTTGTTTAGCAAATTTCAGGATTTTATTTTTTATTTCGGTAATCTCCATGAAACGCCAACATTACCAAAATAATTGTTTTTCCAATTTGCTAAATTTATTCCACCTGAAATATCGAATTGCAAATTTTTAATAATACAATATGCAATCCCTGCATCTACAGAGTTCTCAGGTTGAGAATAACTTGAAACATAATTAAAATTTTCCATATAACAACTAAATTTATTAATGCTGTATTCAATGCATATTGACAAAAACTCAGAAGGTTCGGTGCTTTCGCCATCCAATTCCATTCCCAGATTATAGCATAAACTAAACTGTTCTGATAAATTATTTTGCATTAATAAATAAAAAGCTGGAGCTAAATTTGAAGGTTTAAAATGGTTTTCACCAAAATAGGGTAAGGTTAAATTAAATAAAAAAGAAGTTTTCGGTAAAAATTTTCCTCCTTTAAAAAAATTAATTTTTGTTCCAATAGTAATTGGATCAAATCCTGAATATTTAATGCTGTCCTCTTTTATACCTGCATAATCTGTTTGCAGCCTTATTTCTGCATCAGGAGATATATCATGCCGGAATAAAAAATTATAGTTATACAAAGATGTCCCTTGTTCAATATTTTCAATCGTGATTTTTTTAAAATAAAAACCAGTTTCAACTTCAAGACTATGTGGTATTATTATATCGGGACATGTTGACATGCTTCCCCTATCGGATGAAATAGAAGGCAATTCAACGGTTTGGGTTTTACCTGTTATGGTTATAAATAAAATCAGAAAACAGATTAAAAGTTTTTTCATTTTATGATTATACCTTATTTATTAAACTGCAAAAATATGAAACGTATATTAAATAAATTCCAAGACTAATAAATTATTATGTAAATTTGTTGCGCTTCGAAATTGAATTCAACTCATATTTTTATCAATGGCTCTAATCAATTCAGTACTTTCATGGATAATGAGAAAGAGGATCCATCAGATCGAACTTTTCCTTAAATATCCTTATGATGTACAGACAGAGTGGTTGAAAAAATTAGTAATAGCAGCTAAAGATACTGAATGGGGACGTAAATATGACTATAAAAGTATTACAAATCCTGATGAATTCAGGCAACGTGTTCCAATTGGCGATTACGAAACGATCAACCCGTACATTATAAGATTAAGACAGGGAGAACAAAACCTTTTGTGGTATTCCGATATAAAATGGTTTGCAAAATCTTCAGGCACTACTGTCGGCAAAAGTAAATTTATACCTGTCAGCTCTGAAGCCCTTGAAGAATGTCATTTTAAAGGAGGCAAGGATATGCTTTCCATTTATTGTAATAACAACCCCGATACAATCATGTTTGATGGAAAAGGTTTGGCGTTAGGCGGAAGCCATCAGATATCCGATTTCAATAATGAATCATATTACGGCGATCTTTCCGCCATCATCATTCAAAACCTGCCTTGGTGGGCTGAATTCATGAGAACGCCTAATCTTTCAATAGCTCTTATGGATGAGTGGGAAAGCAAAATAGAAAAGATGGCTGAGGTTACAAAAGATCAGGACGTAACAAATATTTCCGGTGTTCCTTCATGGACGCTGCTATTACTAAAACGTATTCTTGAAAAAACAGGTAAATCAAATATATTGGAGGTATGGCCTAATCTTGAGCTTTTCACACACGGGGGCGTAAGCTTCACACCTTACCGTGAACAATTCAGAAAACTGATCCCTTCTGACAAAATGAATTATTTAGAAACATATAATGCATCAGAAGGTTTTTTCGGTATCCAGGATCGCAACAATTTTGATGATATGCTGCTGATGCTTGATTATGGAATATATTATGAATTTATCCCTTCAGAAGATTTTGAAAGCGATAACCCTAAAACATTAACTCTTGAAGAAGTTGAGGCAGGGAAAAATTATGCTCTTGTAATTTCAACAAATGCGGGATTGTGGCGTTATAAAATTGGTGATACAATAACATTTACATCTTTAAATCCTCACAGGATAAAAATTACGGGAAGAACAAAAAATTTTATTAATGCTTGTGGCGAAGAACTTATCATTGACAATGCTGAAAAAGCCCTGTCAATAGCTTGCGAAAAATCCGGAGCGCAAATCAGAGAATATACGGCTGCTCCGATTTATTTCAGCGACAAGGATAGCGCCGCTCATGAATGGCTGATAGAATTTGAAATCAGTCCTGCAAGAATAGAATATTTTTCTGAAGTGCTTGACAATGCTCTGAAATCAATCAATTCCGATTACGAAGCAAAGCGTTATCATAATATGGTTTTGCGTTTACCTGTAATAAGACAGGTTCCTGACGGAACATTTTATAACTGGATGAAATCAAGAGGAAAATTAGGCGGACAGTATAAAGTTCCTCGCCTGGCTAACGACAGACGATATATTGATGAAATAATAAAAATGATAAAATGACGAAGAAACTCTTCTTTATATTATTCCTGTTTATTTGTGGCGCTTTCCGTACAAGCGATTATACGCCTGTAAAAACTATTTCTTCTTCAGCATCTTTCATTACTACCGACAATCTTGGAAACTTATACATGATCGTGAATAACGAGCTCCGTAAGTATGATTCAGATGGAAATCTTTTAAAGACATTCAGCGATAAATCTCACGGAAGTCTTGCTTCTATTGATGTTTCAGATCCTTTAAAAATACTGCTTTTCTACCACGATTTTCGCCAGGTTGTTTTTTTGGATAATATGTTAAGTATTAAGAATGATGCGCTTTTGATAGATGATCTTGAAATTCTTCAACCTCTTTTAGTTTGCAGTTCTTATGATAATGGATTTTGGATTTACGATCAGCAGGATTTTCAATTGATACGTTTTGATAAAAACCTTCAGAAATCGTATGAGAGCGGGAATATTTCCCAACTAACGGGAATTGAAATAAAACCAAATTTCCTGGCAGAAACCAGGGGCAATGTTTATCTGAACGATCCCGAAAATGGGATTATTATTTTTGATAAATATGGTACTTATGCCAAAACACTACCTATTAAAAACCTTTCTTCATTTCAAATAATTGATGATAATATTTTATATTCAACTGATACTTCATTGATCCGGTATAATTTTAAAACCTTTGAACAGCAATCAATGAGCTTGCCTGTAAAAAATATTATTAATGCCCGATACGAAAAGGGAAGACTTTATATCCAGGATTCAAATTCAGTAAAGATTTATTCAGAAAAATAATTTTTTTTAAAGAAAAAGTTTGAATTAAAAAAAATATTACTTTAGTCAATAAATTAAAAAACAAATACCATGCATATTGCAGTTGCCGGAAATATTGGTTCAGGAAAAACCACCCTGACAAAACTTTTATCGAAACATTATAGCTGGAAGGCTCATTACGAAGATGTTGATACAAATCCATATCTGAATAATTTTTATGAAGACATGCAAAGATGGTCATTTAACCTGCAGATTTATTTTTTAAATAGCCGGTTTCGCCAGGTTGTTGACATTCGCAAAAGCGGGAAAGATATAATTCAGGACCGTACTATTTATGAAGACGCATATATTTTTGCTCCCAACCTGCACTCTATGGGTTTGATGAGTACAAGGGATTTTGAAAATTATTCATCACTATTTGAATTGATGTCTTCATTCTTGCAGGCTCCTGATTTACTGATATACTTGCGAGCAAGCGTTCCTACTCTTGTTCGGCAGATACAGAAGAGAGGCAGAGATTATGAAAATTCCATTCGTCTTGATTATTTGAAACGCCTTAACGAGCGTTATGAAGCCTGGATTTCCACGTATAATTCGGGTAAACTTTTAATAGTCGATGTTGATGATATTAACTTTTCGGAAAATCCCGAAGAACTGGGTGATATTATTAATAAGGTAGATGCAAATATTCACGGCTTGTTCTGAGAATGTATTTTTTTTATTATATTTTAGTTCATTGCTGTCCACTTAAAACAAGTTGATTGACAGCTGGTTATTATATAGTTCTTTGACATCTTTGTAATCTATTTTTATAAACAGCTCTTTTACAGGAGTTTTGTCAAGCAGAGATATTCCTAAAACCTGTAATATTT